>VGSF01000002.1 GCA_016875165.1 Deltaproteobacteria bacterium | reverse complement strand
CACTACTTTTGTTCAACCCCATAATGTCCGGGGTTACGATCTCATAGAGACTCGGATTCTCATTCAAGATCGTATCAATTAATGCCAATTCCGGATCCAAGGCCCAGTTCGGATTCTCTAACTTCAATTTCAGATCGTTGAGTATCTTCATCCCCTCCTCCTGCAACTTGATTTTTGCCCTATTCTGGCGTAACCTGTTGTAATAAGTCAAGTTGCAGTTTATAAACAGACTCTAATTAATCCAGCCAAATAACGCCCAACCTTAGGGGAAAACCCTGTGAAAAAGGGTTTTCGGAAGATGCCAATATGAAGCCTCCAGGAAGGTGATGATACCTCTTTGGAGGCTTTTACATTTCAACTAAATATTTCACTCCTGATTTCCAACTGATCTCCACCAGGCCTGAAGCTCATCTCCGGCAGTTTCACCTGCGCTCTCCTGATTCCCAGTTCCACTGCCTTCAGTTGGGATCGCACCCCCTCCCTTCCCTCCCCCCTCGAGGGGGAGGGTGAGGGTGGGGGGGCAGATTTATTTGCTTAACAAAATTTAACGAGTTTGCATGTTAGTAGTGAAGAGAGTTTCCCTACAAGTCTGAATTCGTTGTTTCATGGGTATCTGATCTTAATGTTTGCATGTTAGTAGTGAAGAGAGTTTCCCTACAAGGCGAATTCCACGTAGGGCAAGGGTTTATCCCTTGCCGAAAGGGCGGCAACCCATGAAGGGTTGCCCTACGGGGTATTGTTTTATTCTACCCAATTTAGATGATCTCGTAAAAAGTCGTCACTCCGGTGGAAACCGGAGTCCAGAAAATTTATAACTAATTGAAAAGACTGGATTCCAGCCGGAGTTTATCCCGATGAAAATCGGGGCCGGAATGACAGAAAAACGTCTTTTCAGACTTTTTACGAATCCATCAATTTATAAAAACCATTTTGAGGGGATTGCTCTCAAAGAAAGAAAGGAGGTATTAAAATGCCCACTTATATTTCATTATTGCGCTATACGCCAAAAGGAATGGAAACCGTCAAGGAGGGCCCAAATCGAGTTGAGGCGGCTAAAAAGGCTTTTAAAGCTTTTGGCGCGGAACTTAAGCAGTTTTATTTAGTCATGGGGCAATACGACGCGATTGTCATCTCTGAAGGCCCGGACGATGAAACGGCAGCCAAGCTCGCTCTGGCCATTGGTTCGTTGGGCAACATTCGGACCGAGACTATGCGGGCCTTTACCGAAGATGAATTTCGCAAGATCATTGCCGGCTTGCCGTGAGAAGCTGTTTTTTACCCTGGGCGTCTCCCTTATTTTCTGATTAAAAGACATGGGCTGAAATAGTTAGAAAATAGCTTTTAAATCCCCCCAACCCCCCTTTATCAAAGGGGGGCAAGGGGGGGATTTTATTAATTTGTGGATGGCCCAGGCGGCCATGAAACATTAGCAAGAAAGGAGGGAAAGATGAAAAAAGTTTTATTCATTGTATTTATTGTTACGGCATTATTTACTTGGGTGCTCAACGGGCCAACCATGGCAACCGACCCAGTAGTTACCTGGAGAGTTCAAATACCTTTTTCTCCAGGCTTCTGGCATCATAAAGCTGCTCAACTTTGGGCCGAAGATATTACCAAAATGACTGAGGGCCGGATGAAAATCGACCTTCGATTTCCGGTGTTTGATCTGTATCCTGAAGTCATCAGCACCGTTCAGAGTGGTCAACTCGATGCGGGCTATACATGGCTTGGCTGGGCTTGGGGATTCCCCCCAGGGGCGCTTGTGCTAAAAAAGTACCCGGCCGCAATCTTCTTTGCCGGAACCCCGGCTTTTCTTGACTTATTGGGCTATTACACGTGGATGAATGCCTATGGCGGAAAAGAGCTCCTCCAGGAGGTTTTCGGAAATACCTTGATTGTTATGCCGGCGGGTATGTTCTGGGCAAAAACCGGAGGATGGTCCAGCAAGAAGATTGAAAGCCTAAGCGATATGAAAGGGCAAAAGGTTCGAACGGCTGATGCCATATGGGGGAAGATTCTATCCAAAGATAATTCCGAAAAATTTATTGCCCAAAATTTCCTGGGGTATTCATTTTTACATTCGGCCTTTACGGCCGATTATGATCTTTCCGGAAAGAAACTTAAACTATTTGTCATCGAAGGTGCCGAGCAAAAAGACTGCCGGAATATGGTTCAAGCATATTTACAACGCACCGGCAATTCTCAGATTAAACTCGCCGAAGGCCGCTTCACCCTGAAAGGCCCTTATCATGGAGAAATGGATTTTTATTGGAAAGGGAAATATATCTGGGGGGCATTAAACCTTGATGATTCTGCTCTGCGCTTTAAATATATCAGCCTTTTTGGGGAAAGTTTGGAAAGAAAATAATAGTTTGTAACTTGCCCCCTACCCCTTACTCCTCTCTATTTTTGGGTTCTTTGATAATCCGCCCGGCCCATAAAGTCACGAGAAGCAGCAAGGCTGACATAAAAATGAAAAGGGGGCGGATACCCAATGAAGCCGCCAAAATCCCGCCAAAGACCGGGCCAATTACATTGCCGATAAGCAGACCGCTGCGGGTTATTCCCAGGATACCGCCCCGTCGTTCTTCGGAAACATTCAGGGAAGTTAAAGTGTAAAGCGCCGGCAGAATTCCTCCCACAAAAAGGCCATAGATGAAACGAAGGGAAAAAAGCTGGTAGGCCTGGTTAACGAAAGCCTGAGGCGCGCAGGTGATTCCTGTTCCGATCAGGGTGATGGCCAGAATTTTTTTATACCCCATCCGGTCCCCTTGTTTTCCCCAATAAGGGGCTGAGATAAGGCTGGCAAATCCGGTAATAGCAAAAATTCCGCCGGCCACCGTAGCCAGATGCTTTGTCGTTGGCCAAAGTAATTCTACGAAAAGGGAAAGAACAGGTTGAATGGCCATGACAGCCGTCTGGACTATCAGACCGGCGGCAAAAATGGCGATCAGGGCCGGAGAAGTGAAGACCAGGCGGAAATTAGAAAATATTCCCGGGAATTTTGCATCATGGAGAGGCCGCTCGCTTTCCTTAACCAAGAGAATGACTAAGATAGTTGCCGCGAATCCGAAGCCTGCGGTAATGAAGAAGATATGGCGATATCCAATCTGGTCAGCCAGAAGACCTCCAACGAATGGACCGATAACGGCCCCTGTAGTCAGGGAAGTTTGCAACACCCCCATGGCATAACCCATCTTTTCCCGGGGAGTGGTGTTGGCTGCGATCGCCAGGGTGGCGGCAATAAAACCGGAAACCCCACCCTGGATAAGGCGGAGGACAAGGAGCTGCTGAACTGTATCGGCAAAAGCCATCAGGAAAGACGTTCCACCATAACCGACCAGCGCCCGAACTAACATGCCCCGCCGGCCGTATCGGTCGCCCAGCCAGCCCCAAAGAGGGCCGGTAAAGGTAGCCACCAGAAAAGGGGCGGCAAAAACAAATCCGCTCCAGCGTTTCACCTCCCCCGGGTCGCTGACGCCAAGCTCGCGAATAAAAAACGGCAAAAAAGGAAGGACCAGAGACATTCCCAGGGCGGCTAAAAATTCGGTAGCCCAGAGGCAGTAAAGGTTTCTTTTCCAGGATTCCACAGATTCCTTTTCATCACTAAGCGCGCGGAAAAAGCAATTCGGCATCGCCGGAACAATAAAAATAAATTAGCCACAGAGGACACAGAGACCACGGAAATATTAAAAGCATAATTGATGGTTTCATAAAAAGTCTTTTTTGCCTATTTTCGTCATTCCGGCGAAAGCCGGAATCCAGTAAATTCAAGCAGTTCTGTCCCGCCATTGGCGGGACTGCTTTCGCAGGAGTGACGGCTTTTTTGACTTTTTACGGGATCATCAAAGTTGAAAAAATTTCCTAAACAATGAACTGATTTCCATCATTAAGGTAAGGCACTTCTAAACCCCGGCGTTTTCAGCAGTCTGCGGTTCATCATATATCGATACCGCTTCAGGAATACACAAGAGCGGGAGGACTTAAAAAAACAGGATGGGGCCCTTGGTCTTTAGAGGGGCCCCATCCTGTTCCTACGCCGCTGTTATGAGTTTCGGTTTAGCCCATTTCTTTACTCTAATTTCCGCTCGGCCCGCTCCGCCAGCTTTAAGAAAGGCTTGATCAGGTCGATGGGGATGGGGAAGATGGTTGTAGAATTTTTATCCGAGGCCACTTCGGTCAGGGTCTGCAGGTAGCGCAAGGTCAGAGCCATGGGATGGTCCGAAATGATAACTGCGGCGTCTTTCAACCTCTCGGCAGCCTGGTATTCGCCTTCGGCGCGGATAACCTTGGAACGACGCTCACGCTCGGCCTCAGCCTGCTTGGCCATGGCCCGGCGCATCTCCTCGGGCAGGTCAATGCCCTTTACTTCTACGGCGGTTACCTTGACGCCCCATGGATCCGTGTGTTTATCCAGAATTTCCTGAAGCTGGAGGTTGATCTTATCCCGCTGGTAGAGGATATCGTCAAGCTCCACCTGACCGCAGACCGAACGAAGAGTCGTTTGAGAAAGCTGGGATGTTCCGTAGAGGTAGTTTTCAATTTCGACGATGGCTCTGATGGGGTCCATGACCCGGAAATAGATGACTGCGTTTACCTTGATGGAAATGTTATCCCTGCTGATGACGTCCTGGGGCGGAACGTCCATGGTGACGGTCCGCAGGCTGACTTTGACTAACTTGTCAACCACCGGAATGAGAAAAATCAGCCCGGGTCCTTTGGGCGTGGGCTTCCCGCCCACAGTGCGCAACCGGCCAAGACGGAAAATAACTCCCCGCTCGTACTCGTTGAGGATACGAATGGCGCTGGCCAGGATCATCAGGATCAAAATCAGCAGAACGGCAAAAGAAATTACAGACATGGAAATTACCTCCTTTTATTTTTTTAAAAAATTATTTCTGCCTTTTATTTTACCTTTTCTACCTTCAATTTAAGCCCTTCGATCTTGAGGATGCGTATTTTTTCTCCTTCGGCAATCGGTTCTTCTGTATAGGCGTTCCAGAGCTCGCCATGAACAAAAACTTTGCCTTCCGGGGAAAGCCGGGTTTGAGCCACTCCGATCTCCCCCAGCAGCCCTTCGGCCCCCGTAGAAGGTTTGGCCATTTGAGCTTTGAGGGCCATGGTTACGGCGAAAACAAAGAACCCGACTGTGAACAAAAGCGTGGGAATGATTACCGAAAGGGAGGCTCGCAGGGCCGGAATCGGCGATTCGAAGAGCATGATCGAACCGAGAGCCAGGGACACGATTCCTCCCATCGTGAGCAGGCCGTAACTGGCCACCTTGATCTCCGCTACAAAAAGGAAGATTCCCAAAATGATCAATAACACTCCGGCGTAATTGACCGGCAAGGTGCGAAAGGCGAAGAAAGCCAGAATCAGGCAAATGCCGCCGATAACCCCCGGGAAAATGGCCCCGGGGTTGGAAAGCTCGAAGTAAAGGCCAATCAGGCCGATCATCATCAGGATGTAAGCGATATTGGGATTGCTCAGAACGGCCAGGAACCTTTGGCGGAAATCCATCTCCATGACATTGGTTTTTAACCCTTTGGTAGCCAGCTTGACATTTCCCCGCGGCTTCTCAAGGGTTTTCCCGTCAATTTTTTCCAGAAGATCGTTGAGGTCTTTGGCGATGAGGTCGATGACCTTAATTTTCAGGGCTTCGCTTTCGGAGATAGACACGCTCTCGCGTACGGCCTGGGCGGCCCATTTCACGTTCCGCCCTTTCTTTTCAGCTATGGATTGGATGTAGGCCACAGCATCATTGACTACTTTGTCGGTCATCGTTCGGTCCATCTTACCCCCGCCCACGGCCACGGGATGAGCAGCCCCGATATTGGTCCCCGGGGCCATGACGGCGATATCCGCAGCCAGAGTGATAAAGACTCCTGCGGAGGCGGCGCGGGCTCCGCTCGGAGCCACGTAAACGATGACCGGGATTTCCGCGTTCATGATGTCTTTAATGATGTCCCGCATGGACATATCCAGGCCGCCAGGCGTATCCATCTGGATGACCAGGCATTCGGCGCGATTTTTGGTGGCCTGTTCAATGGATTTGCTGATGAAATCAGCGATCGCCGGGGTGATGGCGTCATTGATCTTGATTACATCCACATGTTTCCTCTGAGCCGGCGAAGGCCAGGGAATCGAGAGGAGAAAAGCGCCCAGCAGAAAAAGGATTAAAAATAGATACTTTCTTTCCATTAGATCTCCCTTATTTCGTTAGAAAATAACTTCCAAATCCCCCCTTGCCCCCCTTTAGAAAAGGGGGGCAAGGGGGGATTTTTGCGGTTTAAAGTTTTTCATACTCCTTCTTAATTTTTTTCAGGTCTTCCCACACCTCCCGCTTGCGGCTCTGGTTTCGCAGAAGATACGCCGGGTGATAGGTGGGCATCAGGGGAATTCCCTGGTATTTATGAAATTTTCCCCGCAGGTCGGATATTTTTTCGTCCGTTTCCAGCAAAGTATGAGCCGCAAAAGTCCCCAGGGCGCAAATCAGCTTGGGGCGGATGACCTGAAGCTGTTTTACGAGAAAAGGCTCACAGGCGCTAATTTCGTCGGGCTCGGGGTTACGATTGTTCGGCGGGCGGCACTTGATGATATTCCCGATATAGACATCTTCCCGGCTGAGCTGGATGGCCTCTATGATCTTGGTAAGAAGCTGCCCGGCCTGGCCAACAAAAGGCTGGCCTTGAATATCTTCATCGCGCCCTGGGGCTTCACCCACAAATACCAATTTGGCTTGGGGGTTGCCTGTTCCAAAGACGATCTGGGTGCGATAAGCGTGCAGTTTACAGCGGCGGCAATCTCCTAATTCGGCTCGCACAGCCTCCATATCTGCCGGAAACGAGGTTTTTGGGACCCCGGGTTGAAATGGCGCATTTTTCATAGTGGAAGCAGTAGAGTGGGCCCATCCGTCTAAACCAAGGCTTTTCTCTTCTTCCAGGTAATGCCTCAGGCCGACGACAATCTCCCGCAGTTGCGCCTGGTAACCGCGGCGGTTTATATTGGCGGAAATGGATTCCTGTCTCATGATTTCCTTAGCCGGGCGACGCGGTCGAGAAGGCGATCCGCCAGATCTTCTTTGGACATCAGGGGAAGCTCTTCTATTTTCCCCGATCGGTCGAGTAATTTGACAATATTGGTTTCCACCTCGAACCCGGCTCCCGGAAGGGTTACGTCATTGGCCACGATCAGGTCCAGATTTTTTTTCTTAAGTTTTTCCCGGGCGTTTTGCAATAAATTTTCAGTTTCGGCGGCAAACCCCACTATGATTCGCGAATCTTTCTTTTTCCCCGCTTCGGCCAGAATATCCGGGTTTAGCTCCAATTCCAAGACAGTTTCTAATAGAGACTTTTTGAGCTTCTCAGGGGAAGTTTTTTTAGGCCGGTAATCGGAAACAGCGGCAGCCATAAGAAGGATAGACGCGTTTTGTAAATGGTTCAGGACCGCTTCGCGCATCTGATCTGCGGAACGAACAGGGACATACTTGACTTTTTGAGGAACGGGAAGGGCATTTGGGCCGCTGATGAGGGTAACTTCCGCGCCCCGCCTGCGGGCGGCGCGGGCCAGGGCGAAACCCATCCGGCCGGAGGAGCGGTTGGTCAGAAAACGCACAGGATCAAGGGGCTCTTCTGTTGGACCGGCCGTGACCAGAACCTTTTCTTCGGAAAAATCTTTCGGAGAGAGAAGGGTACGAATTTCCTCCACGATTGCCGGAATTTCAGCCAGCCGCCCCTTCCCTTCATACCCGCAGGCCAATTCACCTGCTTCGGGATCTATGAAATGGTAACCCCGGGACCGTAGTTTGGCAATGTTTTCCTGACAGATGGGATTTTCCCACATGTGCACGTTCATGGCCGGAGCCAGGAGAATCGGGGCTCTGGTGGCCATAACAACGGTTGTGAGCATATCATCGGCGATTCCCGCGGCAATCTTGCCAATAATATTGGCCGTGGCCGGAGCAATAACCAGCGCTTCGGCCTTATCCGCCAGGGCCACATGTCTGATCTTTGATTCTTCGATGAGGTTGAAGAGTTCGGTGGTCACCTGGTTTCCAGAGAGGGTCTGAAAGGTAAGAGGAGTGACGAAAGCCTGGGCGCTCCGGGTCATGATTACCTGGACTTCGGCCCCGGCCCTGAACAGTTCCCGGACTAATTCAGCCGCTTTATAGGCGGCAATCCCGCCGGTGACTCCCAGGATGATTTTTCTATCTTTGAGCATCGTCAAACTTTTTCACACAAGAGTATTTAACGAGATCCTTCAGCCCTGCAGGTTAGGTTAGCCGCTCTTTTTCATTGCCGTTTCAGCGAAGAGTGTTATAAATTTATAACAGGAAAATCTTTTAGTGTCAAGGAATTAAAGGTTTTTGGTGGCGAGCGAACTGCCAAAGAGGGCCAGGCAGAATCGCCAAAGAAAAATTTCCCGTCCCTCACTGATGATCTCCTAAAAAGTCTGAAAATGCGTCTTTCTGTCATTCCGGCCCCGATTTTCATCGGGATAAATTCCAGCCGGAATCCAGTTCTTTCAAATATTTATAAATTATCTGGACTCCGGTTTTCACCTGTCTGCCAGGCACAGGCAGGCCGGAGTGACGACTTTTTACGAAACCATCATCATTGAAAATCCTGATAATGGGAGGTCCGGCATGAAGGGAAAAGACGTTGTCTGTCCAAAATGCGGCGCTGTAACCCTGCGATATGTAAACCCCGTTCCGACGGTCGACATCATTATCGAGGTGGAATCAGAGACAGAAGAAAAGGGAATTGTTTTAATCCTGCGGAAAAACACCCCGGTAGCCTGGGCTTTGCCGGGTGGGTTCGTGGATTACGGGGAAACGCTGGAGGAGGCTGCGGTCCGAGAAGCTAAGGAGGAGACGGGTTTGGAGGTTGAAGACATCTCCCAGTTCCACACCTATTCAGATCCTAAACGGGACCCCCGGCAGCACACCATTTCCACGGTATTTACTGTTAGAGCGCAAGGGAGACCACGACCAGGGGATGATGCAGAGTGTACCAGTGTGTTTACCGAGAAAAACCTTCCGCTCCCCCTGGCCTTCGATCACGAAAAAATCCTGCGGGATTATTTTGCCGCTAAAGGAAAAGCCTCAATATTCACCGCAGAGAACGCAGAGCGCGCCGAGAGGAAATGAAAAAAATTCATTACATTAATCAAAAAAGAGGGTTTCGTAAAAAGTCCTTTTTGCCCCATTTTCGTCATTCCCGCGAAAGCGGGAATCCAGGTAATTCAAGCAGTTCTGGACTCCTGCTTTCGCAGGAGTGACGGCTTTTCTGACTTTTTACGAGATCATCAGAAAACAAAAAGACAAAAAAATGATCGGCGATTTTGATGTTTGATTTGTCTCTCTGCGGTCTCGGCGTGCTCTGCGGTTAATTATTTGAGCTTTTTTAAGGCCTCCTGAATCTGATCCATCCCTTTTTCAATATTTTTCATGGAATTGGCGTAGGCGAAGCGGACGTAGTTGTCATCTCCAAATCCACTGCCGGCCACCACGGCTACCTTGGCATCCTCCAGGAGGAAATCTGTCACGTCCGAGGAATTGGATATTTGCTTTTCTCCCCATTTTTTTCCAAAGAGGCCGGTGACATTGGGAAAGGCATAAAAAGCCCCTTTGGGCATGGAACATCTGATCATCTCCATGGCGTTTAAACGGTCCACAATATAACGCCGGCGCCTGTCAAATTCAGCGATCATCTTCTGCACCGAATCTTGGGGACCCAGCAGCGCCTCAACGGCCGCTTTCTGACAGAATGATACAGGATTGGAAACATTCTGGGTCTGGATTTTGTCCATAGCCGCGATGATTTCTGCAGATCCGGCTGCATACCCAATCCGCCAGCCAGTCATGGAGTAGGTCTTGGAAACACCATTCACCACAACGGTCTGATCCTGGATTTCCTTTCCCAAAGAAGCAATACTGGTGAAGACCGTCCCGTCATAAACAAATTTTTCATAGATGTCATCGGCAATGATCAGAATCTTTTTTTGCAACAGGATTTCAGCCAGGGCTTTTAATTCGTCGGCTGTATAAGTGGCGCCTGTAGGGTTACAGGGACTGTTGATGATAATGGCCTTGGTGCGTGAGGTGATAGCCAATTTGAGCTGATCAACGGATATCTTGAAACCCTGTTTCTCAGAGGTAGGAATTACAACGGGGGTGGCGTCCATCAATAAAACGATATCGGTGTAGGAAACCCAATAAGGAGCAGGGATGATCACCTCGTCACCGGCGCCAAAGAGAGCCTGGGCCAGATTGTAGATGATGAGCTTGGCTCCTGCTGAGGCAAAGACCTGTGAGCGGTCATAAGTAAGCCCGTTATCATTTTTAAATTTTTGAATGATGGCATCCTTAAGGTCCGGAAATCCTGCTGCTGGAGTGTATTTGGTAATACCTTCCCGGATAGCCTTGTAAGCTGCCTCCTTGATGTTCTCGGGGGTGTCAAAATCAGGCTCCCCCTGGGCTAAACTTATTACTTCGATACCTTTAGCCCTCATAGTCGCGGCTTTGGCCGCAGCGGCAAAAGTTGGGGAGGGCTTAATACGGTTGACCCGCTCAGCGAGTTTCATGGGAATCTCCTTTCGGAAAAAGATAAAATTCACCGCAGAGTTCGCGGAGAACGCCGAGAAAAAATAAAAACAAGGAATAAATATCAAAAAGCAAAATCGTAATCCTAAGTTTTTAATTTTTTTATTTTTAAGTTTGGTGCTTTTTAAGAGTTTAGAGCTTTGAAAGAGCCTCGTTCTGTCATTCCCCCATAAGCGGGAATTCAGAAAGGTTTTCTGGCAAAGATGGATTCCGGCTTGCACAGGAATAGCAAGCTCATTTGGCCCTTATTTTATACGATTTGTCAAACAGCTAAATTGATACATTGCTTTTTAATTTTGTTTTTTGATTATTATTCTGTCTCGGCGTTCGCTGCGCTCACCGCGGTAAAATATTTGATTAGGGAACGTTCCGGTATAAAGGATATTTTTCTTTTAAACGCTGGTGGACGATCTCCGGCACCAACCCCCGAACAGAACCTCCCAGGGAGGCGGCTTCCTTGATAATCTTTGAACTGGTGTAAAACCATTTGAACCCGGTCATTAGAAAGACGGTGTCCACCTTGCGGTTTAGTTTCCGGTTCATCAGGGTCATCTGGAATTCGTACTCAAAGTCAGAAAGGGCCCGTAACCCCCGGACAATAACACTTGCGCCCTGTTTTTCGACGAATTCAACCAGCAGCCCATTGAAAGAAGCTACGGTTATCCGCGGATCGTTCTTCGTGGCCATCTGGATCATATCCACCCGTTCTTCCACAGAAAAGAGCGCTGCTTTATTCGGGTTGTAGGCTACGGCTATAATGATTTTATCAAAAAAAACTAATGCCCGTTCAGCTAAATTGACGTGGCCATTGGTTATGGGATCAAACGAACCAGGGTAAACGGCAATTTTTTCATTCATAGGAAAGGTCCTCTTCAATAAGTTTAATTAAAGTGCTTAAATTTGATGGTTTCGTAAAAAGTCTCGTTTTCGTCATTGCGAGGAGTTCCGCCAATGCGGGACGACGAAGCAATCCCGTATTTTCAAGGACTTATAAATACGAGATTGCTTCGATTTCGCTCGCAATGACTCTTCTGCCGACTTTTTACGAGATCATCAAATTTACCGATGTTTAAAACCTGGCGTAATTTAACCAGCTTATAATTGTTCTATATCTGGCCGAAAAAAAGAAACCTGGGTGCTCCCATATTTTCGCCGGTCCATCCGCTGTAATCCTGGGATGGAATTGATCTCCTCAGTGGCTGAATGTTCGGCAACCATCAGCGTTTCAGGGGAAATGATCGAACTTCGGGCAAGCACCTCAAGGGTTGTTTGGGCCAGCCTTTTTCCGTAGGGTGGATCGAGAAAGATGATGGCAAAAGATTCTGCCCGGTTTTCTAATATTTTAATTCCAACTGTAACTTCCCGGCTTAAAATTTCGCCCTGCTCTTTAAATTTACAATCTGCGATATTTCTATGCAAAGCAGCTAGGGATGGCCTGCTTTTCTCGATGAAAACAACCCGTCTTGCCCCCCGGCTCAGGGCTTCGATACCCAGCGCCCCGGTTCCGGCGAAAAGGTCTAAAACTTGCTGCCCCTGGATACGATCTTGCAGGATGTCGAAAATGGCCTCTTTCACTCGATCGGAAGTAGGTCGGAGGTTAAGGCCTTTCGCCGAAAAGAGCCTCTTGCCCTTTAATTTCCCGCTGATAACCCGCAATACTTTTCATTCCTCGATGGGAACAGCTAAGAAAAACTGGTTAGATTGTAACATGGAAGAAGATGTTGTCAAGACGCAAAAAAACCGCATAGCGCATAGCGTTAGGAAAAGACAGAAGGAGTAAGGCTCAAATTTTCGCCCTAAGCCTTTTGCCTATAATCCGTTACCTATAATACCTATTACCTTTCTATCCCGATTCTGCTTTCGATGCCTCTCTTATAATAATGTTTTTTTCCCCGCATCTCCGTAACCAGGTCAGCGCGTCGGAGAACTTCTGGCTTGGCCCATCTTCCGGTAAGGACTAACTCAACATTCTCCGGCTTATTTTTCATCAAAGCTAAAAGCTCTTTTAGGGGAACCAGTCCGTATTCCACTGCAACATTGATTTCATCAAGAATGACCAGATGATATTTCTGGCTCTGAATGGAACGTTTGGCTCGTTCCCATGCTTTTCTGGCCATATTTACATCTATGGGGTCGGGATTTTTTTTGTTCACGAAATTTTCCCTGCCCATGGGAATAATGGTCAGATATGGCCAAAGCTTTTTGGCCGATTGCAGTTCACCGTAAACAATTCCGCCTTTAAGGAATTGAATGATCAGAACTTTGAAGCGGTGTCCCGCTGCCCGGAGGGCAAGGCCCAGGGCGGCAGTGGTCTTTCCCTTTCCATTTCCGGTATAAACCTGAATAAAACCCTTGGGGAACTTTTTCTTTTTCATCGCAACCCCCTATGTTACTCAATGCTTCATAGCTAAAAACGTAAGGCGCAAGGCGTAATCCGAAAAAACCTTCCATCATTCCCACTCAACGCTTGTTTCTCTACCCCCTACCCCTAACACCCTATATGATGGCCGCGTAAAAAGTCGTCACTCCGGTGAAAACCGGAGTCCAGGGAACTAATAACTATTTGAAAGGACTGGATTCCGGCTGGAGTTTATCCCGATGAAAATCGGGGCCGGAATGACGGAAAACCGCATTTGCAGATTTTTTACGAGATCATCAATATTGATCATCTCGTAAAAAGTCAAAATTGGGATGGCAAAGTAAAAAGCTCTCCCGCGTTTCGCGGGACAAGGCGCGCAATCCCGCAGATGACTTTTATGAAACCATCAATATTACAAATCCCAATATCCCAATCAGGACCCAATAATCTTTCCCCTTCATTTTTAACTCATGCAGGTGTGTGCGTTTTAATCCGCTGACATAGCCGCGGGCTAACAATGCTATAGCCAGATCATCCGCTCGCTTGAAGACGCTGTGAAAAAGGGGAGTCAAAATGGGCACCATGTTTTTAGCCCGGCGGAAGAAATTTCCGGATTCAAAATCCACCCCGCGGGCGCTTTGCGCCTTAATAATCCGGTTGGCTTCTCCGAGGAGGATGGGGATGAACCTGATGGCCAGCATGGTCATCATGGAGAAGTCTTCCACCGGGACGTGCAAACGCTTTAAAGGGTAAATAAGTTTTTCCAGGCCGTGAGACAACTGCAAGGGAGAGGTGGTCAGGGTCATTAATGAAGAAAGAAGAATGGCCAAAAAAAGTTGGTTGGCCACCAAAATTCCCTTTTGCGCACCGGTCCAGGTGATGTCGATGAATCCAATGGGGAAAAAGGGAAGGGATGGGCCTGGTGTAAAAAATAGGTGAACGGCGGCTGAAAATAGAAAGAGCCAGAGAAAGGCTCTCACCCCGCGGAAGACGTAACTCCAGGAGAGTCTGGAAAGAATCAGGGCCAGGAAAAAGATGGCCGAAAGCAGGGCCAGGGCCAGGAAGGTTTTAATCAGAAAAGTTGTTATCATTAAAAGAAGCAAGGAGATGAATTTGGTGCGGGGATCCAGACGGTGGAGAAAAGAATCCCCGGGCATGTATTGCCCGAGGGTAATGTCCTGCAGGAACTTCATGCCTAAAGATTGTCTTCCAAATCCCCCTATCCCCCTTTTTTCAAAGGGGGGATAGGGAGGATTTTTATTGTTCGTGAGGAAAAAATAGTCATAAAGGATTAAAGGTATTTTTCGATCAGGATCTCGGCGATTTGCACAGCATTTAAAGCCGCCCCCTTGCGGACATTATCGGAGACGATCCACATATTGATGCCGTTGGGAATAGATTCGTCTTCCCGGATCCGGCCCACAAAGGTTTCATCCCGTCCGGCGGCATGAATGGCCAGGGGATATTCACTCAGAGAGGGATTATCCACCACAAGCACTCCAGGAGCCCGGGAAAGGACTTCTTTCACATCCTTCACGGTGATCTTTTTTTCGGTCTCGATATTAACAGACTCCGAGTGACTATGGAGGACCGGAACGCGAACGGTCGTGGCCGTAACCCGGATCGTTGGGTCTTCCATAATCTTTTGGGTCTCATGGACCATCTTCATTTCTTCTTTGGTATATCCGTTCTCCAGAAAAGCATCGATGTGCGGCAGGCAGTTGAAAGCGATCTGGTGGGGATAGACTTTGCGCTGCACCGCCTGGGCATCAAGAATGGCCCGGGTCTGGCTCAGGAGTTCATCAATGGCTTTGAGGCCCGTTCCGGAAACTGCCTGGTAGGTGGAAACAACGATCCGCTTAATGCGGGCCACATCGTGAATGGGTTTCAAAGCCACGACCATCTGGATTGTGGAGCAATTGGGGTTGGCGATAATGCCTCGTTTCTTATACTGGGCGATGGCCTGGGGGTTTACTTCCGGTACGATCAGGGGAATGTCAGGCTCCATGCGAAAGGCGCTGCTGTTATCGATAACCACAGCGCCGGAAGCAGCGGCTGCGGGAGCAAACTCCAGGCTGCGCCCAGCGCCGGCGGAGAAGAGGGCGATTTCCATCCCCTTAAAGGAATCTTTAGTGAGCTTTTCAACTTTAATCGGGTTTCCCTTAAAAAATAACTCTTTACCCGTCGAGCGCTCCGAGGCCAGAAGTTTAATGGCCCCCACGGGAAATCTGCGTTGCTCTAAGGTTTTGATCATCTCCTGGCCGACGGCCCCTGTGGCGCCGGCAACCGCTACAGAATAAGATTTCCCTTCCATGTTCTTTCCCCCATCTGCATATTTTCGCAATTTCGAAAATGATTTTAATCTTAAATGATTGAGAGAAAGAAAGTCAAGGACGGATTTTTGTCTGGTCAAGCCAATTTGGAAATGTCTGTTTTTTACAAAAATAGAAATGTCCGGTTTTCATAATTTTGATCCGATAGAAATTCCTGGATCTTATCTGCCTTTACCGAATTTTTACGTGAGAATGAAAAGTGAAGGCGGGCAAGTAATGCAGCGCCGTTGACTTTGCAGGAAAAACCAACCTATAATAATAATAAAACCAGATTCTTCATGGAAATGACCAAGATTAAAACCGTATTTGCTTGCCAGAATTGTGGTTACCAATCGCCCAAATGGATGGGTAAATGCCCGGATTGCGGCTCCTGGAATTCTTTTGTCGAGGAGCAATTATCGGCCATGCCGGATCGCTCAGCCCGCTCCATCACAATCCCGGGCCAGGATGCTTCCCCGCAATCCATACTGGCCGTCGAGACCTCTGAAGAAGGAAGGTTAAAAACCAACGTCAGCGAATTCGATCGCGTCCTGGGAGGCGGTTTAGTCATTGGGTCCGTTGTCCTCATCGGAGGCGACCCGGGAATCGGCAAATCTACCCTTCTTTTACAGGCTCTGGATAAATTAGCCAGGAAGGATATAAGCGTCCTCTACGTCTCGGGCGAAGAATCGCTCCGCCAAACCAAGATGCGCGCGGATCGTATCGGGGTTACCTCTGGAAATCTTTTCGTTCTGGCCGAAAATTCTCTGGAGAAGATCATCGATGACCTTAAGAAACTCAAGCCCAACGTGGCGGCCATTGACTCCATCCAAACCGTTTTCACCTCGCAATTGCAGTCCGCCCCTGGATCGATCAGTCAAGTCAGGGAGTCTGCCGGAAAACTCATGCTCCTTTCCAAGTCCACCGGTCTTTCCACTTTCCTCATCGGGCATGTGACCAAAGAAGGCGCCATTGCCGGGCCGCGAGTCCTGGAACATATAGTGGACACGGTGCTCTACTTCGAGGGAGACAGAGGCCATCCCTACCGCATCCTCCGGGCCGTGAAGAACCGTTTCGGTTCCACCAATGAGATCGGCGTCTTCGAAATGAAAGACGGCGGCCTGGAAGAAGTGGCCAATCCTTCCGAACTCTTCCTGGCTGAACGTCCCATCGATGTGCCCGGGTCCGTGGTTATCTCCAGTCTGGAAGGTTCCCGGCCTATCCTTGTCGAACTCCAGGCCCTGGTCAGTCCCACTTCTTACGGAATGCCCCGGCGCACAGCCATCGGGGTTGACCAAAACCGGGTTTCCCTGCTGGTGGCTGTTCTGGAAAAAAAAGTGGGAATAAACCTGGCGCAACAGGATATTTTTGTCAATGTGGCCGGCGGCGTGCGTGTGGAAGAGCCGGCTGTTGACCTGGGCGTAGTCTCGGCTGTGGCTTCATCCTTCCTGGACAAGCCCATCCCTTCTAAAACCATGGTCATCGGAGAAGTTGGGCTTGCCGGCGAGGTGCGCGGCATTCATCAGGCGGAAATACGCCTGAAAGAAGCCTCCAAACTCGGTTTTAAACGGTGCCTGTTGCCCAGGAGCAATCGATCCCGCATAACGGCCGAGTTTCCCGGAATAGAGATAGCCGGCGTTGGTTCTGTGGAAGAAGCCCTGGAAACACTCTTTTAAGGAGGATCCTTTGCAAAATATTCTGTTGGGAATGTTGATGGTCATTCTTTTACCCGTCACCCTCTGGGGGCAGCCCCCGACTCCCAGCGCGGACCGGATCATTACTCTAATTTTTTCTTCCAATGTTCACGGTGAAGTCGAACCCTGCGGCTGACGGGACAATCTGTTTGGCGGTCTGGCCAGGCGCGCAACCTGCATCGAACAGTTACGGCGGGAAAAGCAAAATATCATCCTGGTGGATACGGGCGACCTTCTCTCCTCCCGGGCTCCCGCCCCCAACACCAATCAGAAGAAAATAGGAGAGCTTAAATCTGAACTCTACATGAAAACTTATAACTTTATGGGCTACGATGCTTTTACTCCCGGCGAGATCGATCTGGCCTTTGGCCTGGACCACCTGGTTAAAATGAGCAAGCAGGCTAATTTCCCTTTCCTGGCCGCCAATCTCATGAGCGCCAAAACTCGCAACCCCCTTTTTAAATCCCATACAATAAAGGAATTTCAGGGGGTCAAAATCGGCCTCTTCGGTTTGATCTCCCCGCGCTTTCCAGCGGGAGGCTCCCTTGAAGAAAGCAAAGAATACTATCTTGCTGACCCGGTTGAGGTTGCCCAAAAAACCATCGCTGAATTGAAGAAGAAACATTGCCGGGTGATTGTTGTCCTTGCCCATATGGAGACCCATGAGCAGGAAATGCTCGCCAAAAATATCCCGTCCATTCAATTCATTCTAAGCGGGCATATTACCCGTCTTCAACTGGAACCAATCGAATCCAACGATACGCAAATCTTCATGGCCGGCTCCCGGGGTGAGAATCTGGGACAGGTGGATTTTTTCATCGAAGAGAAAACGCTTTATTCCCGCTATGATTTGGTTCCTCTGACCGCAAAATTTGCCGACCATCCTAAGGTGCAGGAATGGCTCAACCAGTATAAGATTGACCTGCAAAAGCTCCTGCAAACTCCGCCGCCGACAACTCCCAGGAAAAGTCCCGCCATTACCCGCCGCCAGGTGGCCATTCCCGTTACTCCTTTATTCATGGGAGAAAAATACTGTCTTTCCTGCCACCCCCAGCAGCATCAAAGCTGGATGAATACTTCCCATGCCCGGGCGTATCAAACCTTATCCCCAAAAAACAAATCTTCCGACCCCACCTGCCTGGCCTGCCACACCACCGGCCTGGGAATTGTCAGGAATCCTAAGGCTTTCTTTGAAAATGTCCAGTGTGAAGCCTGCCACGGCCCGGCCGAAGGGCATCCGGATATGCGTAGAAGTCTCTCCCAGATTGGCGAAGATCAATGCCGAAAATGTCATAATGCCGGAAATAGCCCCAACTTCCATTACCCCACTTACCTGCAGAAAATCCGGCACCAAAAATGACTCTATGGCCTAAGAATAGAACTCCGGTATCTTTGGAGTTGTTTGGATAAACCTTTTGAAATTCCTCCGGTTCCTTATGAGCAAGAACAATTGCCTTTGGCCGTAGCTTAATTCGGGCAGCATTTTTAGGAGGAACCTGATTTCCAAAATCGCAAATCTTGTCCAAAAGGCTTATAAATTCAAGATGGGACCATAAATTCTTCACTTAATTTGGACAGCAATGTTACATGATAGTTAATTAGTTAAGCCCCATTCAACATTCACGACGCTTCCTTGCCACCCTCCAGTCTATTCGCCCCCTATTTTATCGTGGCTCTGGCCCGAGGGCGCTGAGAGAAGGAAAAATCGGCCGTGATTAGACTTTCACAAGATTCCCTTTTGGCCATCCGCAAAGAAAGGCGGCCAGGAGACCGGCAAGAAGAGTTGATTGATAAACTAATCGTAAAAGCTACTTAAATCACACCCGGCCGCCCCTTCCTATGGAAGGACTATCGCCTTATTATTCCGAGCGAAGCGCCGCTGGGCCAGAGCCTGGGACTTAACTAAAAACCGGGGGGTGGCAAAAGGACGCTTCTACTTGATCATTTCATGAATATAGAATATAATTTCATGAAAAAACAAAGGGGACCACTATGGCCAATTTGCAAATTAAGGGAATCGATGAGAATCTTTACGCCCAAATCAAAAAACTGGCGGCGGTGGAAAAGCGGTCTGTGAGCCAACAGATTCTTTACCTCGCCAAAGAATATCTGATTAGGAGGAAAACACTCCAAACCTCCAAGACCCCTGCCCAGGTCCTCCTGGAGCTTTCTGGCTCATGGGCTGACTATCGACACCCGGAAGAAATTGTCAGAGAAATTAAGAAGGCCCGTAGGAATTCCAAGAAGCTGCAGGGGGGATTTTGATGTTTCTTCTCGATACGGATACGATCATCTTCAATTTGAAAGGTCATCCCGCCGTAAAAGAGAACTTACAGCGGCATCTGAATGATCCAATAAAAATCAGCGTAGTCACCTGCATGGAATTATATTATGGAGCTTATAAATCGGTAAATGTTACCGCGAACCTGGCTAAGATTCGGAAGATTGAAGAGGCCATAAAGGTCGATGGAGGGCTTTTGCAATAGCCTTAGCCAGATCTCTATTCCTTACCGGATTTGGAGAGCATACATTGACAGGCCCCGAGATTCCTGGGTGCTTGATCAGAAAAGCAAAAACTTCGGCAAGATCCTTGATATGAACCCAGGAAACCCACTGCTTGCCGCTCCCAATAGGCCCTCCGATATATTTTTTAAAGAGCGGGATCATCTGACTGAGGGCTCCTCCTTTTTCTCCCATGACGATGCCTAACCGAGTAATGACCACTTCAGCCCCTTTATTTCTGGCCTTTAGAGCCTCCCCCTTCCATTCCTTAGCAATAGGGGCTAAAAAGTCATTTCCCGGAGGAGAGTCCTCAACGAGTTCCTCGTCTCCACAAAAACCATAGTAGCCAACGGCAGAGGCGCTGAAGAGAGTGATCTTTGGGGAAGAGACGGCTGACTTTAGTTCCTCCATTTTCTTTGACAGATGGCTATCCAATATTGATTTTTCAACCAGCCGTCGCGCCGAGACACTTAAGTTCGATATGTTCCGGTTAAGTTGACCTAATAAATCTCACCAGCAAAGAGCTTTTTCACAAAAACACTCATGGGCAATATTTGGATGGTATCAAATTGGTAACTGCCCGCACCGCAGTAAACTCCAATCATGTGGTCGACTTTGATCCCGGATGTTTCGGCAAGAATTCGCATCGGTTTATCCCATGCGCGGTCCCAACGCTCGGCTCTTTTGACTTCAATGGCCACCACTCGAGAAGGACTACCCGGCCTTCGCCGAGCTGTCTCAATGATAAAGTCCACCTCAACCCCTGCCGGGGTTCGATAATAAAAAAGCGGACGTTGTTTACGCCTGATCTCATTATAAACGCGCAGCTCATGGTAAACCAGGGTTTCAAGCGCGGTCCCCTGCCATAACCGGTCTGCGGGATCGCGCACCAAGCCGGCCGCACCCCTGGCTACGCCAGGGTCGAACCAATAGAATTTCGGCTGAGCCGCCTCCCGAACCTTGAAACCGGGTCGCCATGCTTGGAGAGCGTGCCCGATGAGGGTATCATTTAAGACGGAAAAGTAGGTGTCCACCGTACTGCGGGCGACGGCGGCATCGCGGGCGATATTCTGGACGTTGACCATTTGGCCGTTGATCTGGCCGGCCACGGCGAGGAAGCGAACGAACGGCGGCACGTTGCGGATCAAACCCTCCGCCGGCAGTTCCTCTTTGAGGTAGGTGTCCACGTAGGCCGCGAGGATATCAGCCGCCGCTTCCGGTTCATTTCGTACAAATGGCAGCTGGCCCCAATTCAGTGCGAAGTCGAGATCGAACTCGTCGCCCAACTCGGCGGCCGAGAAGCTTTCCATGGAGAGAGTCAAGGCCCGACCCGCCAGGAGGTTAGCGCCCCCCCGGCGCAATTTGCGGGCGGAAGACCCGCAAAGGGCAAACCGCCAGCGTTTCAATTCCATCAGGCGGTGGACTTCGTCCAGTAGAGGCGGGATTTTCTGAATCTCATCGAGTACGACCCAGGCGCCGCCAGGCCGGTTGCCGATCAGGGCTTCGAGACGGTGAGGATCCCGTGATAGTTCGAGAAAGAGCAAGGAATCGAGCAGGTCAAGGCGGAAGGCATCGGGAAGGTCCTTTTGCAACCAGGTGCTCTTACCTGTCCCCCGTGGGCCAAACAGGAAAAAAGAACGCTCCGATCGTTGGAGAAGCCGGAATATGGTTAGGTTGCGGGCTATTTGCATCCTGCTTATGATGTTGTATATTTACAATGCAATTTTACAACTAACTGAGCAATGGGATCAAGCCTTTTTTCATGTTTTTTACTCCGCCTTTTCCAGAAAGGGAAACTCTAATCTCTTCGCTTTGCAAAAGAAAGGTCGAGTTTTTCAGTAGAGAGGGTCAGGCTTGACTTTTTTACGGCAGTAGCTCCTCCATTCTCACCGGCCATCTTCCCATCGAAAACTGGCATGAGCGTATTGGGTATCCCGCCATTGCCGATGCGATCCTCGATCGCTTGATTCACAACGCACATCGCATCAAATTGAATGGCGGTAAGTCGATTCCTTTCGTTCCCTATGATCAATCGAAAGAGTTCAATCCCAGTGACGTTTTAGGCATTTATAGCCGCTCGTTGATGCAACAGGCCGAGGTGAAGAAAGCGGCTATCAAAGCCGAATAGAGGGTTAGGGGTCAAACCTGAACTATTGACTGGGCTGTTTCGTCAAAACTACTTTCAATAACCTCTGAAGGGAAATCTTTTTAAATCACCCCTTCTCTTTTCATCCTCTCAATTTCCTCAGACTTGAATCCCAGTTCCTGTAAAACTTTATCGGTATGCTCCCCAAACTTGGCCGGAGCCATACGGATGTCCGGCGGAGTTTCGGAAAGCTTGATGGGGGAAGCCAGTAGTTTCATACTCCCTTTCTGGGAGTCGGAGAACTCAGCAACCATCTTGCGATAGCTTACCTGAGGATCGTTCAGAGCTTCGTCAAGATGAAGGACCTTTCCAATGCAAACGTCAAGATTTTTTAACTCTTCCATCCATTCTTCGCCAGTTTTACCGCGAAAGGTCTGGCGCAGAAATTGAAAAATCTCCGCCCTTTTCTCTCCTTCATCGAACTGATGGGCTATATAATCCTCTCGCCCAAATTTTTGGCACAGGACTACCCAGAAGCGGTGTTCTAAAGCTCCCAGCGAAATGTATTCCCCATCCTTGGTTTCATAAACCTGGTAGCAGGGATACCTACCGCTAAGAATGGTATCGCTTTTTTGGGGGGTGATATTTTGGCTCCAGAGCAGGCTAACCAGGAACGGCAGCATGGCGATAATTCCATCCAGCATGGATATATCGATGTACTGCCCTTTCCCGGTTTTCTGACGCGCTATCAGCGCCGCCATGATCCCCAAAGCTGCAAACATCCCTCCAGCAGCCATGTCCGCCACCTGGATCGGCGGGATGACCGGCTTCCTCCCCGGTTCTCCCGTAAGGCCAAGAACTCCACCGAAGCTCAAATAATTAATGTCATGACCAACCATGTCTTTATAAGGGCCGTCCTGACCATACCCCGTAACCGAGCAGTAAATTAATTTTCCGTTGATCATTTTCAAGCGGTCGTATTCGATCCTCAGCCGCTCCGTAACCCCGGGGCGAAATCCTTCGAGGACTACATCCGCTTCCTTTACCAGGCGGCAAAAAATCTCTTTTCCTTGCGGATGTTTCAGATTCAAAGTCATGTGCCTCTTATTGCGCATAACCGTAGGCATCCCTGGCCCTTCTCCTTCAAACCGCCGGTCTTCGATCCTGAGCACGTCCGCACCCAGGTCCGCCAGAATCATCGAGCAATAAGGGCCGGGAAAAAGACGGGATAAGTCTAAAACTTTTATTCCCTCCAACGCTCGCATCTATCCTCCATATTAAAGTAAAAAGTTAATGGTGAGTAGTAAAGTATGAGGCACAAGGCACAAGTTTGAAGTTGAGCGTCAAAAAACAATACTACTTACAACTTACTTTCTTTGAATTACCTCCCCATACTCTATCAACCCTTTCAATGCCTTGATGGTCTGGTCAGGAAGCGAGTAAACCGGAATTCCATTGGTTTCTAATTCCTGGGTTTCTTCTTCGATTAACCCGCGGGGGGAATTGGCGCAGAGTAGGATAGGTTTTCCCGACCTCTGCTTCTGCCGGAGAACGGGGTCTTTGATCCTCCGGGGAGTCATGAAGGGATGATGGAGCAGAAAGATCACCAAAGCATCTACGTTCTGATCATGCAAGATCAAGTGAACCGTTTCTTCAAAAGCCCGCTCATCCTTGGCGAAAGCCATATCTACAGGATTTGTGCGGATGGTCAAGGGAGGCAGGAGACAGTTCAATTTTTCTTGAGTGCTCCTGGAGAAGGTGGCCATGCGCAACCCATGGCGCACGACTGCATCCGTCAGCAGAATTCCCGGTCCGGCCTGGAAAGACATCACGGCAACATTTCTTCCCGCAGAAGGTAGAAGCATGAACAGAATTTTGGCCGTGTCCAGGAGCTCGTCTGGCTCCTCCAATACAATCGCCCCGGCCTGTCTTAAAGACGCCTCGTAGATTTCATAACGCCCGGCCATCGACCCGGTATGTGAGCGCGCCGCCTTCACGGAAGCGGAATAACGCCCGGCCTTCATGGCCACCACCGGTTTTTGGGGGACAATATTTCTTATGGCCGCAACTAATGGCTTGGGATCGTCCAGGCCTTCGATAAAAAGGATGAGGCATTTTGTCTGGTCATCCCGGGCAAAATAAGGTAAAAGGTCGGCAAAATCCACATTACATCGGTTTCCCAGGCCTATCACTTTTCCCAGTCCTACCCCGTTATCAAGGGCCTGGTAGGCGATCAAATGGGAAACCCCCCCACTCTGGCTGATGACGGAGATCGGTCCGGGTTTCAGGCAAGAGAAGATCGGCGTGAATGAGGCATTGAGATTAGCATGTATGTTGACCATTCCAAATGTGTTGGGTCCAATGATCTTGATTCCTCCCTGGCTGGCCACAGCGGTCATCTTTTCCTGGAGTTTCTCTCCTTCGGGGTTATCGATCTCCCGGAACCCAGCCGTAATAATTACTGCTCCGCGCACGCCTTTTTTCTGACAGGCCTGCAAAGCTGAAATAGACTCTGATGCCGGAACCGCCAGGATCGCCAGATCCACCTCTCCTGGGACTTGTTGCAAATCTGGATAAGCCGGCATTCCCAAAATCTCTTTTTCTTGGTGGTGGATGGGGTAGATCGGTCTCGGAAAAACCCCTCCTGAAAGGCTAAGAAGGCACTGGTGGCCCATCTTCAGAGGATTGGGCGAGGCCCCGATTACAGCAACCGAACGAGGGTTAAAAAGAAACCAAAAAGAATCATGGGGATTTTCCATGGCAAAAGCATCATATACTTTTCCGGATTCCGGCGTCAACCATATCCTTTAAGGTGTAATCCCTTGAACATTTTTTAAGAACATGATAATTTTTTTATCATTCATACTTTTTACCATAGCCGGGGGAAATTAGAAAGCAATGGCCAATCCGAAAAAAATCCTGGCAATCGACATAGGAGGGGGCACTCAGGATATTTTGATCTACGAGGAGGGTAAACCCATGGAGAATTGCGTGCAGATGATTCTCCCCTCTCCTACCCAGATCGTTGCTCAAAAGATATTAAAGGCCACAGCCTCTCAAAAAAATATCTTTTTAACCGGCAACACCATGGGTGGCGGGCCTTGCGCTTGGGCCGTAGAAAAACATCTCCAGTCCGGATTGAAAGTCTATGCCACACCCATCGCTGCCCTCACCCTCCACGATGACCTGCAAGAAGTCCGCAAGAAGGGAATTCACCTGACAAACGCTCCCCCGCAAGGGGCAAAGACCATCAACTTTGGCGATGTGCATCTGCCTTCCCTGAAGCAAGCCCTTAGACCATTTCTGGTTAAACTCCCTCAAACTTACGCTATCGCTCTTCAAGACCATGGTTTCAACCCTCAAGGGAGTAACCGCCTTTTTCGTTTTCAGTATTGGAAGAAGTTTATACTTTCCGGAGGCCTTCTGCAAAACCTGATCTACCGCAATCCGCCCGAATATATGACCCGGATGATTGCCGTTCAGAAGGATGCTCCGAGAGCCTTTGTCATGGACACTTGCGCGGCAGCCATCTGGGGAATCCTCTGCGATCCCCGCGCGGCAGAAAAACAGGGAGAAGGCCTGGTTGCCCTAAACCTGGGAAATCAGCATACTCTGGGCGCTATTATTCAGGGAAATAGAATCCGGGGAATCTTCGAGCATCACACGGGCATGTTGACCGGCGGAAAACTCAAGTCCATTCTGGATCGCTTTCCCCAAAAGCTTCTCAGCCATAATGAAATATTCCGGGATTGCGGGCACGGGTGTTTTGTTGATCCAGATTTTTCCGGGGAAAAGGGATTTCGTTTTGTGGCAATTACCGGCCCCCGGCGGGTTCTCGCCGAAGGGTTAGGTTATTATATGGCCGCGCCTTACGGGGACATGATGCTGAGCGGCTGCTTCGGTCTGGTCGCTGCCCTAAAGGCAAAATTAACCGCAGAGAACGCTGAGACAACCGAGGAATAAATATTAATCAATGAACCCACCCATGAAAAATATTAATTCACTGAGGTTCTTGCAAATCTCAAAATCTGACGCTCAATCGTCATTCCGGGCAAGCGAAGCGCGACCCGGAATCCAGATTTTTTAGGCTGCCCTGGATTCCGGCTTTGGCCGGAATGACGGTGTTTAGGACTTTTGCAAGAGCCTCCACTGAGTTGTAGATTTTTCTTTTTCATTCAATCTCAGCGTTCTCTGCGCGCTCTGCGGTGAAATAACATGAACGAAGCGCTGGCTAAAATAAAAATAGAGAAACTCCGGGAAGGGATCAACTTCCACAACTACCGGTACTATGTGCTCGACGACCCGGTCATTTCCGACGCCGAATATGACCAGCTCATCCGTAGCCTGGAAAATCTGGAGAAGCAATTTCCTAATCTGGTCATTCCCAGTTCGCCCACGCAACGAGTCGGGGCCCCTCCCCTGGATAAATTCGAGGAAGTGCGGCACGGCACTCCCATGCTCAGTTTGGCCAACGCTTTTGAAGAAGCCGAAGTCAAGGAATTCGACAGCAGGGTGAAGCGCTTTCTGGGAACTTCCGGCGATATCGAATACTGCGCCGAGTTGAAAATGGACGGCGTGGCCGTAGAACTTATTTATGAAAATGGGCTTTTTACAACTGGCTCCACCAGAGGGGATGGATTCGTAGGCGAAAACGTCACCCAGAACCTAAAGACCGTCAAAACCATTCCTTTAACTTTGATCCCTGGCCAGGGAGAATCTCCACCCTCCAGGCTGGAAGTAAGGGGCGAAGTTTACCTGCCCATCAAGGCCCTTGAGGAATTGAACCGCCAGAGAGAAAAAAGCGGGGAGACCCTCTTCGCCAATCCGCGTAACGCCGCTGCCGGCTCGCTGCGTCAGCTGGACTCGTCGATTACCGCCAAACGTCCCCTGGATATTTTTTGCTACGGGGTGGGCCAGGTCTCCGGGCGGTCCTTCGAGACCCAATGGGATCTGCTGCAAACTCTCCTTCACTGGGGCTTCAAAGTCAATCCTAACCGCAGACGGTGCCGAAAAATCGAAGAAGTTTTTGATTTCTACCGGGAGATGGATGAAAGCCGCGATAAATTTCCATACGAGATCGACGGAGTGGTTATAAAGGTAAATTCCCTTCGTCTGCAGGAAACCCTGGGGAATATCGCCCGCAGCCCGCGCTGGGCCCTTGCATTCAAGTTTAAACCCAAACAGGTCGTCACTAAAATCCGCGACATCATAGTCAACGTAGGCCGAACCGGGGCCCTAACTCCAACCGCCATCATGGATCCGGTTCGGGTCGGCGGTGTGGAAATCAGCCGGGCTACGCTGCACAACCAGGATGAGATCGATAAAAAAGATGTGCGCATTGGCGATACGGTGGTCATCCAGCGCGCCGGAGATGTCATCCCCGAAGTGGTCCGGGTGGTGGTCGAAAAACGGACGGGCCAAGAAAAAAAGTTTCGTATTCCCGATAAGTGTCCGGCCTGCGGCGCGGACGTGGAAAAACCCAGAGGGGAAAAAAAGAAAAAAGGAATGGCCGTGGCCCGCTGCACGGGCATCGCCTGCCCGGCCAAACTCAAGGAAAACATCATCCATTTTGCCTCCCGGGATGCCCTGAACATTGAAGGTCTGGGAGAAAAAATTATTGAACAGTTGGTGGACAAAGGTCTGGTCAAAGATTACGCTGATCTCTATGCCCTGACTCTCGAAGATCTGCTTACTCTGGAGAGAATGGGTGAAAAGCTTAGCGGCAATATTTTAGCAGCGCTTCAAAGGAGCAAAAAGACCTCTCTGGATAGGCTTATTTATGCCCTGGGTATCCTCCATGTTGGCGAACATATTGCCAAACTTCTGGTTCGGAAGTTCTCCGCCCTGGAAGAGCTGTCCCGGGCCTCCATGGAAAAGCTCAAGACCATCAGCGGAATAGGGGATGAAATTGCCGCCTCGATTGTCCAGTTCTTTAAGCAGAAGGATAACCAGAGAGTCATCCGGAAGCTAAAAGAGTTGGGGGTGGAATACCCAGCTCAGCTTCCCCAGGCGCCGCCGACACTCCGCAAATTAGAGGGGAAAATTTTTGTCTTTACCGGCGCTCTGAAGACTCTGAGCCGTGAGGAGGCCGAATTTAGGGTTGAATCCCTGGGAGGGCAGGCTTCTTCCTCTGTCAGTAAAAAAACGGATTTCTTGGTGGTCGGAGAGGACCCTGGTTCCAAATATGAGAAGGCCCAAAATCTTGGAGTAAAGATCCTCACCGAAGATGAATTTTTGAAAATGTTAGCTCCGGAAGACAGGTGAAATCCTATGGCCAAAACTCGCGCCAGGCTCATCATTAAAGGAATTGTGCAGGGGGTAAATTTCCGCTACTACACCCAGCGGCAAGCCAAAATAAATAATCTTACGGGGTGGGTGCGTAACCTTCCAGGCGGGTCCGTGGCTGCCCTTTTCGAAGGGGAAGAGGAAGATGTGGAAGCCTTGATCCAGTGGTGCCGCCACGGACCTCCTTCCGCTCATGTTACCGAGTTAATCGTCCAGCCGGAAGAATTCCGCGGGGAATTTCAATCTTTCTCCATTTTGTTTTAAGCCGGGGCCTGTGACGATCTATTCTTGTAAAATTTCCTGGTAATTTTTATGACTGCTCTTACTCTGTTGATCATCTGCCTTGTTGCCCAGATTTTGATTGCGGCCTGGCTGGGAATTTTCTTACTCAGGCGCCATCTAAAACAGAAGCGGCGGGATAAAGAAACCGCCCGCCGCTCCGAAGATATTTCTTCAAATGGCCGAAAATGAACCGGTCATTTTTCCTCCGGGTTACTCTTTTTCTTCTTCGTCTTTTTTCTGCTCTTTTTTCTTTTCTTCAGCCCGCGGAATTCTTTCCTTTTTTTCCTTTTTCTGTTTCTTCTTTTTCTTCGGTTCAGGCCCCTTTCCTTCAAGCTCGGCAATTGTCCTTACCACAATCTTTCCCGGATGGCGGGGAAAATCTACCTTCAGGTAAACTTTCTTTGGGAATATCTTAACTACCTGGCCTTCCTTTTCTTGGCCACCGAATTGAAACTTTATCCGATCACCAATATTCATTACTTATCCTCCTTAAATGTTTTCTAATCTTGAATACAGACTTGCCCAACTAAATATCTTGTGTCAATTTAGTTGTTTGAAAAAATGGCGTGGCCACCGGGCCATCCATGGGCCGGGCCTTTATGCTTCCCCTCTTTTCAAAGGGCTAAACTGTTACAACATCTTGAGCATTCGCGTTTATCGTTGTCCAATCAATTCCTCTGTCAAAAAAGATTTAGGATCATCTCCAAATTAGTTGAGGGCCAAATAGCTGGCATATTTAAAATGGACAGTGATTCAAGGGTCCCGGAAGGAAAGTCAGCTTGCTTGCAATCATGAGGCACATATTTCTCCTAAGCTTTGGCGGGGGAGTCTGCAATTTCTTCGAAGCTTTGTTTCCCCGCCCCCGCTGCGCTTTGCGGAAGGTAAGTTCTATGTTTATGGAAAGTGGATATCCCGCCGATGCTTGCGGCGCAATCTGCCTTTCCTTCCGGGCCCTTGGCAGGCTTTCATTAAAACTTTGATCAACTAATTTGGAGATGAACCAAGATGTATTTTCATAACACTTTCAATTCGTTAAATCAAGGGGAAATTACCTATGTCTTGGCCCAACTCCCGAACTGCTCCGCAAACCATCTGGCAACTCTCCAGCATATTAACCCTTAATAAATTAGCCACAGAGGACACAGAGATTAGAGAGTTTATAAAGCCATGATTAAAAAAAAGGATAGGATAAGTATCAAGTCTCTAAAGCGATCCCGCTGCAGACTGCACTAAACCAGTATTTTCAAATATTTATAAATACCCTGGACTCCGGTTTTCACCTGTCTGCCAGGCACAGGCAGGCCGGAGAGACGACTTTTTACGAGATCATCAATTTTAAGTTAAATTAATTTCGTTGCAATTCTTGCTTTTGTGCGCAATAATCCGGTTAAATATTTTCAGCGCTAAATGATTTTGGGAGGAATTGAATGAAAAAAATATTGAGACAACCCCGGGTAATATTATGCCTGGGGTTCCTTCTTTTTTTCCTCTTATGGCTCGGAATGGAATCAGAGGCTTTTGCCAGAGCAGGCGGGGGGAGATCCTCTGGCAGCCGGGGTTCTACCCCGAGTCGGTCTTACCAGCAGAGCCCGAGACAGAGCCCCGCGCAAGCTCCCCAGCAAAAGAATTTGCAGCAACAGCCTTCTCCGGGGACTGGAAGAAGTTTTTTCTCCGGTATAGCCGGCGGCCTTATGGGGGGTTTTTTGGGCGCAATGCTGTTCCGCAGCCTGGGTTTTGCCGACGGTGGCGGAATGGGTGAGGGAGGATTCGGTTTTGGAGACATTTTCCTTATCCTGATCATTCTGGGCATTATCTACTTCGTGGTTAAAAAATTTCGTTCACGGGGAGCCATGCAAATGAGTATGGCCGGAGCAGGTGCGGCTCCTTACTCTTATCCTCAACCCTATTCGGGGCCAACCTATATTCCTCCTTCATCCCAGGAGCCCCCGCTCCATGAGTCTATAGGCCAAACGAAAGCCGAGGGGCTGCACCACATAAAAGAGATGGATCCTTCTTTCAGCGAAAATAACTTCAGGGACTTGGCCCAGGATATCTTCTTTAAAATCCAGGGGGGATGGACAAAACGGGAACTAAAAGGAATTCGTCATCTTTTAACGCCGGATATGTTCAATACCTTCCAGCAGGACGTAAACAACCTAATCGCAGCGAAACAGATCAATCGTCTGGAAAACATCGCTGTTCGCGAAGTTGAGATGGTCGATGCCGGTCAGGACCGGGGAGAAGATTTTATTACAGTTAAGTTCTACGCCAATCTTTTGGACTATGTGCTGGATGAAACGAACGGCCAGGTTCTCTCCGGCAGTTCAACCGACCCGGTAAAATTTTTAGAATATTGGACTTTTTCTCGGAACGCGGGTGAAAAAAATTGGGTATTGGCTGGCATTCATCAGGAGAGAGATTACTGAGGAAAAGGGAGATTAACTTATCGGGGTTTCTTTTAGCCGGGGATCACCTCCGAATGCGGCGCTCTTTTTTTATGCTCGCTCCCCGGCTGAGGGATAGAAATTTCATTTATCCCCTTGAAAAATTCCTTTTCCTTGGCCTTCTCTTTGTGAATTACCTCCAGGGCGCTTTGGACTTCCTGCCGCTGGCGCTCTGGAACTCCTTCTATTTGTAAGGCCCTCTCGCATGCCTGCCTGGCTTCCTCCCACCATCCTCTTTCTTTGAAGCAAATGCCTAACAGGTTTGCTGCCTCAAAAGGATTTTGTTCCTTTTCCAAAGCCACCTGGAACTGTTCGATGGCCTCGTCAATGAATCCCATTTCCCGGCAGGCCACGCCCATGTGGTAATTGAAACTGGGGTAGGCTTTACTCGGGCCGGCTATATCTTTCAATTCCGTTAGAATTTCATTGAATCCGAAGAGTTTATCCGTTGAAACTTCCTTATAACCTTTTAACTCCTCTTGATTGCTTGTTTCCAGCGCTATACTCAAATCAAAAAAAGCCTCTTTCTTTTCCTTTGGCGAAAAACCTTCACCAAGGATTTCTGAAGGTTTTCTAAAAAGACCCTCATGCCCCTGGCTTTTCAAGCCATTCTCAAAACTTTTGGTTTTGTCCTCCAGGGTAAATTTTGACGGGTCTAAGACGGCCATCCGCCCCATGACTTCCAGGGCTTTTTCCCTATCTCCGCATAGATTGTAGTGGTGCAGGAGGAGATCGTATTGACTAAAGGCATCCCCCAAAAACCCCATCTGCCTGTAAATATCAGCAATCTTTAGATTCACATGATCCAGATGAGGATTGTGTTTCAGAATCTTCTTATATACCGCCATGGCCTGCGAGTACAAATCATTATTGTAAAAAATTTCTGCTGCCCGTAAATATTCCTCAACGGCTTTCTGTTTTTCTTTTTTCCTTTGATAAAGTTCAGCTATCTTCAGGTGAGCTTTGGTATTCTCCGGTTCTCTCCTTACGATTTCCGATAAATATTCCAGCTCTTTCGAAATATTATCATTATCTTTGCGGAAGATGCTGTCCAGAATTCCTAAAAACCCCCCATTTTTATTCCGGGATCGGTAATGTTCCCGGATTCCGGCTGGGTCTCTCCTTCTGGAAATCGCCTTGAGCTGCCTGTTAAAGGCGACTACCTCATCAGCGAAACCAATCGGCGCTGCCTGGGCCATTTTTTATTCTCCGGAAAATAAATTTTTGCTTGTCTTCGTTGAGCTTACGAAGTGACCCAGCAAGTTTTATGCCCCGAAGAAATTGGTCAGATTAGATCTTCATGGATAGAATTTTATGAATTCAGGCTGATTGGCGTTTTGAAAATTTCTATGGGTTTTTAGCGCTTATTATTTTTTCTTTTGATTTTTTAGGGGTTTATCGCCGGAAACTGGCCAGCCATTAAAACCATTCAAAAATTAATCGTGAGTATAAAGAAATAGTTTGGTCATTTTTGTACATCCGCTAAGTCATCCCTGGGGGAAATTAATAAAACCGGCTGGCAATTCTTTGGTTGATTGTGCAGGACCGGTTAAAACGCTTTATTGAAGGCCTTCAGGAAGTTTTAAAGGCGGGGTCTTTCTTGGGTTATATACGCAAAGGGGTTCTTCGGCCATATAATCGCCCTCTTTTTCAAAGGCTCTGGCCCGGCATCCCCCGCATACCCGGATATATTCACACCGGCCGCAGCGTCCTTTATATGAAGAAAAATCCCTTAGTCTTTGAAAGACAGGCGAGAGCTCCCATATTTCCCGCAGGGTTTGTTTTCTCAGATTGCCGCTCATTACTTCCAGATAACCGCAGGGTTGGATGTCTCCCCGGTGGGAAATAAAGCAAAAGCCAATCCCCCCCAGACAGCCACGGGTAATGGCATCCAGGCCATGAGATTGGGGCGTAAATGATTTCCCTTCCTCTCTGGACCTTTGCCGCAGAATCCGGTAGTAGTGCGGAGCGCAGGTAGCTTTCAATTGCAGGGGAAATTTCTCCCGCTGTTCGTAGAACCAGTGGAGAATTTTTTCGTATTCTTCGGCCTGGATGGTTTCCTCCGCGAGATCCTTCCCCCTTCCGGTAGGAACCAGCAGAAAAATATGGTGGGCCACTGCTCCCAAACGCAAAGCCAAATCCAGAATGGCCGGCAGCTCCTGGTAATTTTTTTGGGTCACAGTGGTGTTAATCTGAAATTCCAGCCCCGCTCCCTTGAGGTATTCGATCCCCTTAAGCGCCCCGGCAAAAGCCCCCTCGACCTGGCGAAAGCTGTCGTGGCTTTCCGGGGTGGCTCCGTCCAGGCTGATCGAAACCCGCTTAATTCCGCAGGCCTGCAAACCTTCCGCCTTTGGCCCATCCAGTAAAGTTCCATTTGGGGCGATGACCATGCGCAGGCCCCGGCTTGTCCCGTAGCTGGCAATCTCATAAATATCTTCCCTTAAAAGCGGCTCACCCCCGGTGAGGATAACAACCGGAGTACTGAAGGAAACGATCTCATCGATCAGCTTCAAAGATTCTTCCGTGCTCAACTCTCCCGGGTAAGGCCCGCGCTCAGCCGCAGCCCGGCAATGGCGGCAATTTAGATTGCAGCTACGGGTCACTTCCCAGGCCACCATGCGCAGTGGGAGCGGGTTTGATTCTGAAAGATTTTCTCGCGGGGGGAGAAATTCCCTTCCTTTAATCATTTTCTAACCCTATGCCGATTTCTTCGTCCGTCAGATAGCAAGCCGGGTCAGGGGCCCAAATGTCGCCGGTTGCGGCCTCGGCCCGCACCCGGAAATTTCCGGCGCACACATCCAGCCAGCGGCAGGAAGCGCACCGTCCCTTTACATGTTTCGTCTTTTCTTTGAGTTTGGCCATCAAGGGTTCATCTGCATCCATCCATATCTCGCTGAAAGGGCGCTTACGGACATTGCCAAAAGAATATTGGCGCCAGAATTGATCGGCATGCACCGCCCCATCCCAACTAACGCAGCCGATGCCCACCCCGGAGCTGTTCCCGCCGTTCATGCGCAAAAGCTCAAGCGCTTCGGCAGCCCGGGCAGTGCCTTCCCTTTTCATGCGCAGGTAAAGATACGGCCCATCGGCATGGTTATCCACCGTGAGAATTTCCACGGCTTTGTTGCGCCCGTGCAGATCCCGGGTCCGATCAATGATCAGGTCCACGACCTTCCGGGTCTCCTGGTGATCAAGGTCTTCTTCCCTTAATTGGCTCCCCCTGCCGGCATACACGAGATGGTAAAAGCATACCCGGGGGATTTGCTCTCTTTCCAGAAGATCAAAGATTTCTGGAATATCCGGTCCATTCCGGCGGTTGATGGTAAAACGCAGCCCAACCTTGATGCCGGCTTCCTGGCAATTGCGGATACCGTTTAAGGCCGCGGCAAATGCTCCTTCCACCCCCCGGAAAAGGTCATTGGTGGCCTGCATGCCGTCCAGGCTTACTCCGACGTAGGACAACCCGATCCGTTTCAGATCCCTGGCTACTTTCGCGCTAATCAGGGTGCCGTTGGTGGAAATCACGGCCCGCATCCCTGAATCCGTTGCTAAGTGCGCCAAGCTCAAGAGGTCTTTCCTGAGTAACGGCTCGCCGCCGGAAAATAGAATGACTGGTGATCCAAATCGGGCCAGGTCTTGGATCAATTTCTTTCCTTCCTCAGGGGAAAGCTCTCCGGCATATTCTTTGTTTTGCGACTGGGAATAGCAATGAACACACTTTAAATTACAACGCTGCCCGACGTTCCATACCACTACGGGTTTCTTGTCTTTAGCAAATTGCAGGAGATGCGCCGGCAACTTTGCCGAATGGCGTTCGTAGCGCAGGGGATCAGAGGCTTCTACCGTTCCGCAATATAATTTCGAAATGCCGATCATGAAAACTCCAAAAAGGTAACACTTTAGCCCTTTGAAAAAAGGTGTGTTGTAAAGGCCAAGGGATTCCAGGGGCCGGAGGTTAGAGCGGAACGCTTGGAATCATAAGGCGCTTATTTATCCGCATATGGGGCGGGCAAGAACCCCCGCCTCCTCCGAAGGAAAAGATCTTCTGTCTTCGTGGCCAAGCGGAAACCCAACCGATGCTTCCGGCGCGTTCCGCTCTAACCCCCGGCTCTCAACAAAGGCTTTTATACCACTTTTTCACACCGCTAAACTGTTACAAACTTTTTATTTTCATTTGAGGATCTTGCAAAACTCTCGAAAGCATGGAGAAGTCGTCATTCCGGGCAAGCGAAGAGCGACCCGGAATCCAGGATTTTCAAGAAATTCTGGATTCCGGCTTTCGTCGGAATGACGGAGTAAGCGACTTTTGCAAGAGCCTCATTTTTCTTTTTATTTTTTCGAGTTCATTTTAAAGGCAATCTCTGCGCTCTCTGCCGTGAAATACTTGACCAGGGCATCAACCAGCGCAGGGATGGTATATTCTTCCGGCATAATCGTTGTCTCAATTCCCAGGCTCCGGGCTTTTTCCGCTGTTATGGGGCCGATGGAGGCAACGGGAACTCCCTCTGTCAGCTCCCGTGCTTCTTTCATTCCTATTATCTCCGCAAAATTACTTACCGTCGAAGAACTAGTAAAGGTGACCGCAGAAACCGCCCTTTTTTTCAAAAGTTCCTTGATCTCTCTCCCCTGGCTTTCCGGGCAAATCGTGCGATATACTTCCACCACATCCACCAGGGCCCCGGCTTTCTTCAACTCTTCCGGAAGAATATCCCTGGCCACTTTTGCCCGGGGTATTAAAATTCTCTTCCCTTTTAGATTCCCTTTGCTAAGTCCTTCGAAAATGGATTCTGCCCGGTATTCCGCGGGGACAAAATCCACCCTTATCTTTAAATTTTTTAGAGCCTCCGCGGTTTGCGGGCCGATGGCGCAGACTCGCGGGCCTTTTAAGTCCCTCAGGTCGCCACCCAGGGCCAAAAGCCTTTCCAGAAAATATTTTACTCCATTGGCGCTGGTGAATATGATCCAATCATACGACACCATCTGGGCCAGGCAATGATCCGCATCAGCCCAGCTCTCCGGGGGCGAAAGCTCTATGGTCGGAAACTCAACGGGCGCCGCGCCTAATTCCCGCAATCTTTCAGAAAGCTCGCTGGCCTGCTCCCTGGACCGGGTCACCAGGATTGTCTTTCCGAAAAGGGGAAGTTTTTCAAACCAATTCAGCTTATCCCGCAGGGCAACCACTTCACCGATCAGGATGATGACCGGGGGCTTGATTTTCTTCGATCGGGCAATCTCCTCGATGTTGGAAAGTTTTCCGATAATCGTCTCTTGCTCGGGAAAAGTCCCCCAGCGGATCAGGGCCACCGGGGTTTCCGGATCCCGGCCATTTTTCATCAATTCGGCGGCGATCGTGGGGAGATTTCCCGCCCCCATCAGGAAGACAAGCGTTCCCACTCCGGTGGCAATTTTACTCCAATCGATCTTCGTTTCCTCTTTTGTCGGATCTTCGTGGCCGGTGATAAAAGCCACCGTTGAAGTGAAGTCCCGGTGGGTCAAAGGAATCCCGGCATAGGCCGGAACGGCGATGGCCGAGGTAACCCCCGGCACAACCTCGAAGGGAATGCCGGCTTCGGCCAACTCCTCCGCTTCCTCCCCTCCCCTGCCGAAGATAAAGGGATCCCCGCCTTTGAGGCGGGCAACGGTTTTCCCGGCCCTGGCCTTCAGAGCGATCAAAGAATTTATTTCCTTCTGGGAGAGCGTGTGATCCCCGCCTTTTTTCCCCACGTAAACCAGCTCCGCCCCCTCTTGCGCCTGGCTTAGCAACTGTTCGTTGGCTAAGTAGTCATAGACCACCACATCCGCTTTCTTAAGACAGGCCATGCCCTTGACTGTGATCAGCCCGGGGTCCCCGGGCCCGGCGCCGATCAGGTAAACTTTTCCGCTTTTCATCCCTTTTTATAAACCTCGCTTAAAATCTCCCTGGCCCCTTTCTCCATTAATTCTTCAGCCAGTTCTCCACCTATATCTTCACCCTTCGATAAATGACCCTCTACTTTCCCGCGCACTACCTTTTGTCCGTCTAACGTAGCTACAAGACCGGTCAAATGCAATCTGTCGGCGCTAACCTGGGCCAATCCGGCAATGGGCACCTGACATCCTCCCCCCAATCTCTTAAGAAACGCCCTCTCAGCCATTAAGGATAGTTGGGTGGGGAGATGGTTCAGGAAAGCCAACAGATGATGAACCCGCTCATCCTTTACCCGGGCTTCGATGGCCAAAACTCCCTGGCCAATGGCCGGCAGCATCACTTCGGGTTCGAAGAATTCTGATACCCGGTCCTCCCATCCCATCCGGCGCAAACCCGCTGAAGCCAGGATAACGGCATCCAGATTTAACGACGAAAGTTTCTTGATACGCGTGTCCAGATTGCCCCGCAGGGGGACGATTTTCAGGTCCGGGCGCAAATAAAGAAGCTGGGCCTGCCTTCTAAGGCTGCTCGTCCCCACTTTTCCTCCTGGAGGAATTTCAGCGAAGGGCCGGCCATTTCTGGAAATGAGAATATCCCGGGGATCTTCCCTCTCCGGAAAAGCGATCAGGGCCAGCGCTTGCGGCATGACGACGGGAAGATCTTTGCCGCTGTGTACGGCCATATCCACTTCACCCCGGAGCAAGGCTTCCTCAATCTCCTTGACGAACAGTCCTTTTCCCCCCAGAGCAAAGAGGGGAACATCAATCTTATCTCCCTCAGTTTTGATGTGCACTAAGTCCACCTCAACTTCCGGGTATTGGTCTTCCAGCTTATGTTTTATCCAGTTGGCCTGGCGCAAAGCCAAAAGGCTGGCCCGGGTGCCCAGCCGGAGCGTACTTTTATGACGCTTATCAGTCATCTTCTTCTTCATTATCCAGGTGAAAAATTTTCCTGGTCAAATCCACATAAAGCTTCCCCTCGCCCCTCCCCTCCTGATGTTTCAGCAGGGAGATGGGGTGATGGAGGATTTTGTTGATAATCGATTGAGTAAGAATGTCTAAAATTTTCCGTTCATCTTTCGAAGCGTTTTTCAACAGGGTTAGGGTCTTCTCTACCTCCCGCTGCCGTATTTTTTCCAGGCGCTGGCGAAGTTCCAAAATAGTCGGGACCACTTCCAGGCTGCTCAGCCAGCGCTGGAATGCTTCCACCCCCTGCCGGACGATTTCCTCAGCCTTCTGAATTTCTTTCCTTCTATCTTCTTTGTTCGACTCCACTACCCCTTGCAGATCATCGATGTCGTAAACGTAGACGTTTTCGATTTCGTTGATCGCCGGGTCCACGTCCCTGGGTACGGCGATGTCAATGAAAAACATCGGCTTGTTTTTGCGGGCGCGGATTATTCCCGTCAGATGTTCCTTATGGATGATGTAATGAGCTGATCCGGTTGAGCTCAACACAATGTCCACGTCTTTTAACATCCCGGGAAAGTCGGCGAAGGGGATGGCCTTGCCCCTAAGGCTCTGGGCAAGCTCCAAGGCCCGGGAATGGGTGCGGTTGGCCACGATGATTTCGCGCACTCCCTGGCTGATGAGATGCCTGGCGGCCAGCTCGGACATTTCTCCTGCGCCGACGAGCATGGCTCGCTTATCATTCAGGCTGCCCATGATCTTTTTGGCCAGCTCCACGGCCGCAAAACTCACTGAAACAGCCTGGCTGGCAATCTTCGTCTCCGTGCGGACGCGTTTGGCCACAAAGAAAGAGCGGTGGAAGAGCTTATTCAAAACTAAACCCGCGGCTTTGTTTTCCACGGCTTGCCTGTAGGCCTCTTTCACCTGTCCTAATATCTGTGGTTCCCCCAGGACCATCGAATCCAGGCTTGCCGTAACCCGGAAAAGGTGGGCCACTGCCTCCTCCCCTTTGCAGACATAGAGGTAAGGGGTGAGTTCGTCGCCGGACATGCCGGCAACTCCCCCCAAAAAATCCTTTATCCGGCCGGCGCTCTCCTCCCTGTCCTCCACCACACTCAATACTTCCATCCGGTTACAGGTGGAGAGGAACATATTTTCCCGTACACCGGCCAGGCCGGCCAGCCGGCTGCGAAAATCTCCCATCTGATCTGCGGGAATTGAAAATTTTTCCCGGATTTCCACGGGAGCAGTCTTATGGCTTAACCCGATTAAAATAATTTCCATACCTTGGCAAATAAAGAATACAGAATTCAGGGGTCAGAATACAGCATAGCTGATGTAACTATGCTCCATTATTCTAACTTCTGCCCTCTGACTTCTGATCTCTGACTTCTGACCTCTGACCTCTGACTTCCGACCTCTGACCTCTTTCTTAATTATACGCATGCAGGCCGGTCAGAAGAAGGTTCACCCCCAGGAAAGTAAAGACCAGAACAGCGAATCCCACAATGGCGAATATGGCTGCTCTGCGCCCGCGCCATCCCACGGTCAACCTCCCGTGGAGGAGGGCGGCGTAAAGGAACCAGGTGATAAGCGACCAGGTTTCTTTGGGGTCCCAGCTCCAGTAGGCTCCCCAGGCGCTTTCGGCCCAGACCGAACCGCTGATGATCCCCAGGGTCAACAGGGGAAAGCCGAAGGTCAGGCAGCGGTAGTTCAAGTCATCAAGTATCTTGAGAGCAGGCAGGCGGTGATAAAAAGCTCCGATTTTTTTGGATTTAATCTGCCGTTCCTGGATCAGGTACATGACCCCGGCGGCAAAAGCCAGGGTAAACATGGCGTTCCCGAAAAACGCCAGGGTCACATGAATGGGCAGCCAGTAGCTTTCCAGAACCGGAGCCAGAGGCAATATCTCTTTGGGAAAAAGGGAGGCCAGGATGATCAGTACTGCGGCCACCGGGGAGACGAACGCCGCCAGAACTTCCACCTGATATTTGACATTTATAACCAGATAAACCCCAACTATCGACCAGGCGAAAAAGGAGAGGGATTCATGCAGGTTGGTGATGGGTGTGTAACCGGCTTCGAGGTACCTTACAACCAGGGCTGCCGAGTGAACGGCGAACCCCGCTGCCAGGGTGAATTTCCCCAATTTGGAAAAGAGCCGGCGCAGGGATACTAGGTAAGCCAGAGAGGCTGCTGTGCCCAAGAGGTAAATAATTAGAGCTGCCATAAAAAAAATTATGTTCATGGCCTAAGCCCCAACTCTTTCAAAGTAATTTTAAGACCTGATAAACTTTCTATCCCTGTCTCTACGCCCTTGAAATCTTTTTGCCGAATCAGGGAAAGAAGATCGCCCCTGACTAAATTCTTAAACATTTTCTGGTTGCGCTTCTGGCCCAACCCCATGGCTATTATTTTCTGGCGCACGGCTCCCAGAAGCTTAAGAAAAAAGGCATACTCAGGCCCAAATTCCTTCTTAAGCTTTTGCCTGAGAGCTTTGGCCAGGGCCGGGCTCTGTCCGGATGTCGAAATAGCTATCAGCAGGTCCCCTCTTTCTATGACCGATGGAACGATAAAACTGCTTAAGGCCGGGTCATCAACCACATTGACCGGGATCTTCAGGCTGATTGCCTGGCGAAAAACGCGTTCATTCGCCCTGCGTTCATCGGTTGCGGCAATGGCCAGGAAGGCGCCGCGCAAATCCCCGGAGCGGAAGGGGCGGGGTTGGTGAGTGATTTTCCCGCTATTTTTAAAACGGGAAAGAGCCTGGCTCAATCTCGGGCTGACCACTTTGACCCGGGCTCCGGAGCGAAGGAGGCTGCGGACTTTTCGTTCAGCCACCGGCCCCCCGCCCACTACCACGCAAAGTTTCCCGTAGAGATTAAGCAGTACGGGGTAATATTTCATCGATACACCATGCGCCCAAAGTTTTGCAGGATCTTTAAACCCGCGGCCTGGCTCTTCTCAGGATGGAACTGGCAGGCAAAAAGATTCCCCCGGCAGACGCTGGAAACAAATTCTTCTCCATAATCCGTGGTGGTGGCCACAATCTCCCGATCTTCAGGAACAGGAAAATAAGAATGCACAAAATAAAAATATGTTCCTTCTTCGATGCCCTTTAGGGCCGGCGGGCGTTTATGGATATGCAGAGCATTCCACCCCATGTGCGGGACTTTCAGTGATTTTTTAAGCTTCACTTCCGCCGGATCGGAAAAAGGAAAGCGAACCACCCGCCCCTGGAAAATCCCCAGCCCTCTCTGAAAGCCAAATTCTTCGCTTCCGGAAAAAAGGAGTTGCAGGCCCAGGCAGATGCCCAGGAACGGTTTTCCGCTTTCAATGAAATCCACGATGGGGTCAATCAATCCTATCTCCTGAAGGTTTTCCATGGCCTTTTTGAAAGCGCCCACCCCCGGAACGACCAGGCCGGAAGCCTTCTTCACCTCACCCGGGTCCTGGGTTACCAAAGCCTGGAAGCCAACTCGTTCAAACGCCTTGTTTACGCTGCGCAAATTACCCATGCCATAATCAACGATGGCGATCATAATTTCCCTTTGGTTGAAGGAACACCCCGCACCCGTTCATCCGGCGACACAGCCTGGCGTAAGGCCCTGCCGAAGGCCTTGAATAGTGCTTCCACCATGTGATGTCCATTGCTCCCGTAGGCCGCTTTCGCATGAAGGGTTATGGCTGCATTGTTGGCCAGGGCCTGGAAAAATTCCTTTACCAACTCCGTGTCGAAATCTCCGATCTTTCTTCTGCGCAACGGCAGGTCATAGACCAGGTATGGGCGCCCCGAAAGATCTATGTGCACAGAGGCCAGGCTCTCATCCATGGGAATAAAGGCCGAGCCGTACCGCCTAATTCCTTCTTTCCCGCCTACGGCCTGCTTCAGAGCCTTTCCCAGGCAAATGCCCACGTCTTCCACCGTATGATGAAAATCAATATCCGTGTCTCCCTTGGCCTGCACGGTCAGGTCAAAGAGTCCATGAGCCGCAAGCAGGCTGAGCATATGATCAAGGAAGGGAATCGTTGTGGAGATGCGCTGCATGCCCGTTCCGTCCAGGTTCAACTCAATTTTTATCGCTGTCTCTTTGGTTTCGCGGGAAACTATTGCCTTACGCCCCATGACCTTTTCCCTTCTTTTAATTTTTCAAAACCCTTCACCGCAGAGTACGCGGAGAACCCAGAGAAAAACTAAATCATGTTCCTAAAGCCTTTAAAAAACGTATCAGTTTAGAGTTTCTTAAAAATGGCGGCAATGCCTCTGTTTGGGCCCGGGGGCCAGGCCGGAACGCGCCGGAAGCATCGGTTGGGTTTCCCCTTGTCATCGAGGATAAAAGCCCGTTTCCGCCGGAGGAGGCGGGGGGTATCTTCCCCGCCCCATCCACGGAGAAATCAGCGCCTTATGATTCCAAGCGAGCCGGTCTGTCCCCTGGGACCTGGAATCCCTTGGCCCTAATGACACACCTTTCTTCAAAGAACTAAAGTGTTACAAAAAAACGAAGTCCCATAAAATAAATATTTCTTTGCTTAGCGCTCCCGGCCGTCTCTGCGGTTAAGGAATTCCGAGAATCCTGGCGGCAGTATCTCCCAGAATTTTCCTTTTGGTTTCTTCTTTGATCGGCAGCGATCGAATAGTTTCGATATTCTTGCCGATCCCGGGGACCCCCGGCCAGTCCGAGCCGAAGATAATCTTGTCCGCGTTCTTCTCCAGGTCCGGAAAATACTTCAAAAGATTTTGCGGCGGAAGGCCGGCAATTTCCATATATACATGGGGATGGAGCTGGGCCAGGAAAAAAGCCGCATCATACCAGAAACCCCGACCGCTATGCACCAGAAGCAGGACGAGTTCGGGAAAATCAACGGCCACATCATCTAACAACACCGGATCCCCATACTTCATGCGAGAGCCGCGGAATAAGGATGAGCCGGTGTGCACCATCACCGGAATCTTGAGATCCTGGGCTTTGGCGTAAAGCGGGTAAAGCATGCGGTCATTGGGATAAAACTGCTGATAGGTTGGATAAAGCTTTATTCCTCTCATCCCCAGGTCCCGAACACATCGCTCCAATTCCTCTCCCAGCCGGCTGCTGAGATAAGGGTTTAAATTGGCAAAGGGAATCAACTCTTTTCGGCTTTTACAAAACTCGGCCACGTCTTCGTTGCTGGTCATGCCGGTGGTGATCGGGCTGAGCTCAGCCAGGATTACGGCATAATCCACTCCGTTTTTTCGTAACATACCTACCAGGGCCGCCGGGTCCATCCGCCCATCTTTGCCAATGACCTCTTCCGCCCCCGAACCTTTCCCATAATTTTGAAAAAAAGAAGTCACCCAGGGCTTCATTCCCCCCGCATCCCCGATATGGATATGAAAATCAATCACCGGCATGGCAGATGTATCCTCCAGAATATTTTACTTTTTCAGCGAGTTACAACCAATAATTTACCATCTCCTTTTTTATTAAGCAAGGATGAAAGGGACACACAAACATTGCCTTTTTTATTTTTTTCTGAGTTATGCTAAAATGTATCTTATGAAAAATCCTGAATATTTCAGCATCTGGAAAGAAAGGCAGAAAGAAGAAAATAGAAGGAGACAGTTCGCTATCAAGAAGGCCAAAGCGGTGGCAAAGACTCTTAAGGAGAAGTATCAAGCTGAAGAAGTAATTCTTTTTGGTTCTCTCATCTGGAGGCCAGATTTTTTGTGGATAGGAACAGATATTGACTTGATCGTTAGAGGGCTGGAAGATCAAAGATATTTTGAAATCCTGGCCGATATCTCACTAATTTCCTATCCCTTTCATGTAGACCTAATTCCCTATGAGAAGGCGTGGCCATCCATTAAAAATAGAGCTTTGAAGGAGGGATTGCGCCTTGCGTAACTTCAAAGTTTTAGAGTTTTCCACAAAGGACGAAATCAACAAATTAGATGCTGGATAAAGAGAAAAACCCTCTTTTAAAGAGACAGCCTTCGAACTACGTCGTCCGCGCAGGTGGATCGATTCTTCACGATTTCTATACGGGTATTGAAAAAATTTTCGAAAGTATTGCCAAAGAGGTAGACAAACGATTACCTGTGGGAGAAGAATGGCACAGCGAACTCCTGCACCAGATGACTCTGGATATACCCGGCCTGCGACCGCAGGTAATAACTGCCAGGATGGAAAAGAAACTTCGTGAGTATCTTGGGTTCCGCCATTTATTTCGTAAAAGGTACGGGTTTGAACTCGATTGGCAAAAGCTTAAGAAACTCCTCCTGGCCATGCCCCAAATCCGGTCCAGTTTGGATAATGAGATCGGTAAGTTTTTTGAAGCCTTGAACTCCTTATTCCAAAGAGAAAAAGGCGTTTAATTTGTGTCCTAGTATAATGATTCATAAATTCCTTTACACACTGTTCGTGGTGAGCTTGTCGAACCATGATAGGAACCTATTGAAATATTTCACCATTCGACAAGCTCAGGGATAACGGTATATATAAATATATTACTGAAACACTACACAAATAGCCTGTCACCTGAAAATTGTGGCCTGTTTTTTCTGTTGGTTGTTTAAGATCCAACGTTCCCCTTTTCCTCATAAGGCAATGCAAGATATCCCTTTTTCCCCGGAAATTTATAATTGGTCCTTCCGGATTTAGAGTGGGTACCCCAAATATATGGTTATACAAAGACTAAGAGGATAGCGACTGCTCCGACGAGCTTTTTAAGCGCCCATTCTCTCAGTAGGCCTTTTCTGGGCCTGAGATTTTGGAATTAGATCTCAAATAACATGAATATTTAGAGACAATGGCATATTCCAAAGCATCAGAGAGCGCTTTTTCTGAATGGAAAGATCCTGAGGAAGGAATCTATGACGAAACTTGAATCAGGGTTTTTGGTATTAGTCAATTTTCCTTTCACCGATCAATAATAGGCGCTTAGCGCCTCATTAATACAAACATGTTTGTAAGAAGGAAATGTCTGCCGATAAATCCCCCCTTCCCCCCTTTGCCAAAGGGGGGTTAGGGGGGATTTCAGGACTTTTCGTTGCCCGCCTGAGGCGGGCCACTTTTTCCGCGCAAGGTTGCGGAAAAGCATAGTTTCTATGGGAGGGAAAAAGATTATTATTAACCCAGCTCAAAGGATGAAAAATCTCATCTTGATCCGCGAATGCTTTTTTGTTAGACTTCAAAATGTTAAACCCCCGCTAACTCGCCTACTAATAGGCTAGTGGTGTAGCACAAAAATATGGCTATATTTCAAAGATGATGAACTCGTAAAAAGTCCGAAAGCCCCTTTTCCCGGCATTCCGATATCACCGGAATAGGCAGCATTCCGGCGAAAGCCGGAATAAATTTATTTAAATTTATTGGGACACAGATTTTCACAGATAACCGCAGATAATTATTTCTTTTTTTTATCCCGATAATCTGTGTACATCCGTGTCCAAAAAGGAAATTCCTATACAATCAAGTTATTTCAAGGAGTTATCAAACCTCTGGACTCCGGTTTTCACCTGTCTGCCAGGCACAGGCAGGCCGGAGTGACGACTTTTTACGAAGACATCAAAGATGATTTTCCATAGATTTAACGGCCATGTACGAGGTTACAAACATACCAAAACATATGTGAAACACCACTAGCGCTCTACTTTTCGCGTTCTTGGAGGATCTAATTTGCGCTCAAGAAATGGCTTGTAGATCATTAACACCCCATTTCTTAAAAGGAGATGGGGTTTTTTTGTGTAGGATGGAAGGATAAAATTTTTAAAGAAAGGGAAAACAGAAAAATTCAGGAGGGAGGCCATAAAGGCAAACCAATTCTATCAAAGCTTCTCTTATCCTATAGGGAATGTTGTTAAAAGGAAGTTCATATAAAATGTTTTTTAAGAACATTTTAAAACAATTGTCAAAGCGGGAGATTATCAATCAAGAATTTAAGGGAAAGAAGGCGTTGATGTATGTTACGCGTCTGGAGGCAGCTTTCTTGAAAATTAGTTCTATGATCAACGCCCACAAAGACCTAAACAAAATCTTTGAAGTCATTGCCCAGGAATCCCTGCACTGCCTGAAGGCAGACCGCTCTACAATTTTTTTCGTGGATGAGAAGAACGAGAATCTGGAAACCCATTTTATCTATGCTTTTAATCCACTATATGGGCAGGTAGGTCTAAATGAAGAAAAGGAGGTAGCCTATAAAGCCTTCCAGCAGAACAGCCCAGTGTTGTTGCGACAACCAGAGGATTTCTCGGGATTTTTTCAATATAGGGGAAAAGAATCGAAAATCACTTCCCTCATGAGTATTCCCATTCCCCCTCAGGGGAAAATGAAAGGGGTACTCAGTGCGGTGCTAATCAATGAAAAGTACAGTTTCAACGAGAAAAGTTTGCAATTCTTTTCCAGCTTTGCCTACCATGTTTCTATTGCCATAAAAATGGCGCATTTGGTCGAAGAGGTGTGTAAAACAAAAACCCGCCTGGCCACATACGAGAGCTATCTGGATGACATCCTAAAAAAATTGCAAAAACTTTCTGATAAGGAACCCCAGAGCACCGACAAACATATTGTTAAATAAGGTGTAGAAGTGACCTCATTTGAGGGGGGATAAAGGGTTATAATGATGGCCGAGAAATTTGATTCCAAAGAAACAGCCCCCTTTGAAGAACTCTTAGAGCTTATCCTTAAATAAGTCGTGGTTTTAAATCCCCCTTTGAAAAAGGGGGACATAGGGGGATTTGTTTGATTTGGGATTTCCGAGCAAAATCCCCCCTCGCCCCCCCTTTGCAAAGGGGGGAATTCTATTTACGGACAAGTTCTTAATAAGCAACGTCATCGAGCAGAAGGCATTGGTTAAATTGTTTGAGGCCAAAAAAGGGAGGACATCCCCATATTCCCCCGGACGCGTCCCCCTTGACGTACGCCCCTATTTTGGAAATTTCAATAAATATGGGACTGTCTTTATTTATTGTTCCGAATCAGGGTCTTTTCCGCCTTCCCACTTCACACAGACCACCGGAGACATCTGCCCGTACTTCCGTATCGATCTTCTCAGCTTTCATTGCGGACTGGGGAGGATTTCCTTAGGCTGAAAGAACACTTGAAAATTTCTTCAAAAGGCTCTCCGGCTTTATGGGGAGGAGCCGCCCCACCGGAAGATGAGGCGACTCGGAGAGTACATCCATAGATGGCGCGGGTGGGCTACCGGCGCCGGCCATCTGGCATATATACCCGGGTCCAGGCCTTGAACCCAAGCGCCTTTAGCGCGTCCATGTGCACGGACTGTGCCTCGATGCTTAGTTAAGGACCCCCGCGGTGCATCCACCATTAGGCACTGATCCAAAAGAACATTCCCCCTTTGCTACCTCTCCTGACAAATCAATTAACTCCGGAGGCTCATATGTCATCTTCTCCTCTTTCTCCTTGTTGTCTTCGGCCTTTCTCTCCATATTCCTCCTCCTTTCATAGCTCAGCTATGCGCTCTCTGGCTCTCACGGCAATTTCCTTTAAAAAAGCTCACGAAAATAAGGGTCATTTATAAATCATTTTGTAGCATACCCAGTCAACTTTTACCACCCTTTTTGAAAGCCCATTTTGTTCGAGCCGAAAAGAAGGCCTATGCCGAGCGCTTTGGCCAAATTTATAGAAGCCAGTCCTTTAGCCTGTTTTGCATGTTTCCAATTTGAAGGCAGGTTGACATTTCTTGGTCATGCAGGAATAAACGCTTTACATGGCGGCCATGTCTAAAAAGGAGATCTTTTAAACGATTTGGGTAGTATAGGTAAACCTTCATGGATCTTGATGAAACAGGATACATCGCAGCCATCTCTTCGATGACCGGGAAAACCCGCTTGATAAAAATCTTCAATTTGTCAATGCCCCGGTATTGCCCCCATAAGCGAGCAATATGAGGTGAAAGGTTGGTGCCGCCCCTAAAAATAAGTTCCTTAGAAAGCGCTTCCATATTGGAATAATCTGATTTTTCAGGTTTGAGTTGATTTAATACGGCATCGGGAACTGGCGCGCCGATGAGGTTTTTTGCCTGGAGCATGGTTATAAACACGCATTTGTTTGCAGCCCATTTTTGGCTTCTATCTATTATTTTTCCCCAGTCCATGTTGCCCCTGTAACGTTCAATGATTTCGTTTATATCGCATAATGCTTTCAGCCCGTTGGCAAAACCATGGTGGAGGGAAACATGCAGGCAAAGATGGAGTAATTGATCTTCCGGGGATAAAGTAGGCACATCGATGCCGTCTAATGAGGAAATTTGGGCCCTTTCCCATAATCCTTCCACATCAATCCTAAGGGGATAAGTCGGAGTCTCGAGATTCCAATGAAGTTCCATAGCCAATCCCCCGGGTTTCTCAAAAGGGGGAAGGTGTTGGAATACCTCGCAGGTTTCGTGAATATTTAAATGCCCGGCATGGGTATATCCTTTTCCAACTAATATTTCACATACCTTTGGCATATTTTCCCTCCTTACAAGGAGGTCCACATCGGACATCGGTCTTAAAGCGACATTCCCATACACGAATTTGGCAAGGTGCGCCCCTTTTAAAGGGATTACCTGAATCCCTGCGCCCCAAAGCGCCATTATGAACTCCGATAGCTGCTTGTACATGCGAATATTTCTTGCCACAGAACGCAGATAAATTTCCCTTAATTTGTCGGCAATGCTTGCAGGCAAATGTATCTCCGGTATAAGAGGTTTTAACCTGTGATAAAACAATGGGGCAAGATCGTGCCTGATTGATGATTTTACGATGGTTTCCCAATCAGGGGTCGATAGTTTGCTTAGTTTCTCAATCTTTGAGCTGCCATCTTCCCTTCTTAGGCAACTGACTAATAATTCCTTGATTCTATTCTCATCCATCGAGTAACCTTCCGCCTTTTCGCATCAGTTCCTCTTGCGTCCTCCTCTCTGTTATCCTGCCCTCTGCCTTATTTTACCCTGGTAGATTTTAAATTCCGGGGCATTTGCTCATTGAATGAACTGAAAAGGTTTTAACCATCAGTATTACTTTGCGGTAATGAAGACTCATCGATGAACAACCTGAAAGGCCGAGTTATCAGCCACCTGGTTGTTCCAGGCATGCGCCTCCCGATCACCCGCCGACCAAGAACCAGTTGCATCTCCGTGCCATTAGGCCGATGAAAATACAGTATTTTCGCTCTCACGAAAGGGGATAACCATCTGTGAAAGAAGCCAGCATTCACGAGCCCGTGATAGGCAGGATGTAATGCCAAAGATAATCTATTGGCGAAGAGTTTCTTTACCCTCCATATTATCGACAACAGGATGCCTGTCTTACCACCATGCACTTTAAGGGTTTTGTTTCTTCTCTTTGCGGATACCACACGCCCGATAATATCTTCGGATTTTAATATCCATGGGTCATTGGTATTGTTATTATCACCCCGGGTAATAATACCCGATATGTTGGCCTCCACAACCCTGTGAACAACTCTATGTACTTCGCCAGGGCGACGGAAAACCACCACATCACCTGCTTTTATTTCTTTTTTTGCATAAGGGCGGACGATCAGCCAATCAGCGGCTTTGAAAATCGGATGCATGCTCGGCCCGGAGTAAGTTAAACCAGGCCAGCCCCGAGCTTGAGAAGCACCCTCTCCAAGATGCGTTTCCTTTGCCTTTACCTCGTCCATCCCTTCGCTTTTTAATCCTTCTTCCCCAGGCGCAATGCTTTCGAAAGTAAGAGCTTATTCTTAAATAAGTCGCGATCTTGAATCCCCCTTTGAAAAAGGGGGACATAGGGGGATTTACCTTGGGATTCCTGATCAAAATCCCCCCTCGCCCCCCTTTGCAAAGGGGGGAATATTATTTACGGACAAGTTCTAAGTCTACCCCAGTTGTTCAATCCCCTGGGCCACCCGTAATACCCGTTCTATTTCTTCCCAGAACCTGCCGTTCAAGCTGGCCCGTAGCTTATAGGCTGGCACTTTCTTGGCCATTTCGCAAGCGTTATCCAAGAGCCTTTTCACCTGCATGGTCTTGGTTGCTTTATCTGATGGTCTCCAGAACTTCTCGCATACCTGGTTGGTTGACTGATTGATCAATGCTGCTGCTTCACCTTTACCGATCGCTAAAATTTCGGTTGCTTCAGCCTGTTCCAGAAAGAAGATTGCCGAAAGGAGGACTGAGGATTCTACAGGCCACCTCTTTTGCGAGTTTCTCCACAGATAATCGCTCCAGGTTGGAAAAGGATGTGCCCGGTAACCTTCCTTCTTGCTGTGCACAATGAGGGTCTCATCATCGCAAAGAGCCTTCCAGTAACCTGGGACGCGGCGGCAGCAGGTAGACTTGCCAGTATTCCCCGGAGCAGATATAAGTATTCCCTTCCCGGCCAGTTCGAGCAGGGCAGCGTGCATGGGCAGCCCCCCTCTGTTTTGCGCTTTCTGAAAAATTGGTTGCAGGGCAAACCACATATTTAGGATTTCTACGTCATCCCTGCCGTTATCGCATATTTCACAGATCACCTCGGGGATCTGGGCGTGATTCCAAACCCTTAGATTTTTGTGGTCATACACAAACCATCCATTATCGCCTTCCCCCGACCCAGAACCCAGGTATTTTTTCGTACAGCCGTCTTTGATGGAAAGGAAATCATCCTGGCCGCAAAACAATATTTTTTCAATATCGTATGGCCCGGAGGGCTTCAATTCCATTATGGAAGCAAATTTTTTTAAAAAATCAGACGCTTCTCTTCTCCCCGGGGGCGCCATAAGTTGCCAGGCCTGGCCGTCTGACAGCCTGAGAAAATAACCGTTCATTCCATGCCACCCTGATGTTGGATTTCGAATAGGTTTAAAATTTTTTCTGCCAACTCCTAATTCCCAATCGAGCGGGATTATCCTGGGTTCTTGTTTCTGCTCTTTTAAGATATTTAACCAGCGGTTTCTTCCAATCTGCTTTTCGGAAACAGCCCCGCGCTCCGCGCCTCCTCACAATACCAAAACGGAGCCCACAAATTTTTATTGCTATAATAGTTCTGGGAAATACAGTTCCCCAGGCAGAGCCTTTTCATGACACAACCCCCGCAAATGCCTCCCAGTCTCTCCGGAAGTCCCTTGCGAAGCTCAAGCAGCAAAGGAGTATCATTCCATACCTCCTCAAGGCAGTCCCTTTCAGCCTGTCCAAAGACTAAATCGGGCGCCGTTTCACCTATCCCGCACATCGCATAGCAACCGTTCGATAATACCCCTATGATGTTACGTATTCTGCATATCCCACAACCGTCCCCTTCTTTACCGAAGATATTACCTAAAGGCTTAAAAGCAGGGGGATGACTGTATATCAGACGTAGTTTAGCGTCCCTGGAGAGGATATTTTCTACCCACCTTCCAAGCTCCACCAGCTCATTTATCCTTAGGGACTCACCTGCCTCTTTCAGGTGTTCACCCCTGGAAATAGGCTGAACGATGTTGAATTTTACCGAGCCGGCGCCGAGCGACTCCGCAAGACGGACAACCCCTTCCATTTGGTCTTTGTTGCGCCTCATCACCGTCAGGATGACCTGAGGTCTTAGCCCTGCAGTTACAAGGTTGCGGATGCCTTGAATCGCCGCCTCAAATGAGCCGTCTACACCGCGCACCCATTCGTGAGTTTCCGCCTCTGCCCCGTCAAGACTCACCGAAACAAAGGGAGTTTTGCATTTGCTTATGCTTTTGGCAATTTCCTTTGTGCAGAGTAATCCGTTCGTCTCAACCGTAACTCTTATCTCCTCTGAGCCTAGAAAAGTTAGGATCCGGTCTATATCCGGATGGATTAACGGCTCTCCACCGGTAAGCTTCACGCCGTCTAATCCCAGCAGCTTTGCCTGCCTGATGATATGGCAGAACAACTCAAAATCCAGCGCCAGAGAGGCTCTATCCCCCGATTGGTATTTCGGATTTATCCAGCAGTGCCGGCAACGGAGATTACACCCCTCGGTGAGGTAGAAATAGACCATTCCGAGAGGAAAAGAAGAGCTTCCCGATGTCATGTATGCTCCTGCTTCCTATTATTGAGCCCCCCTCACCCTCCCCTCTCCCCCCAAATCGGGGGAGAGGATAAAGGTGAGGGGGTTTAAAGCAATGCCAATGCTTGTTCCATTGGCAGTCTTCCTCCTTCTGCCAGAAACCGCCGCAGACATGCATCCGGGCTGGGATGGTTTTCCTTGCCGAGGAGATTATAAGCGAGGGCGGGACAATTCCCTGAACAGAACGGGATATAAACACAGCCCGCGCAAAATTCAAAATCACCCAGGTGAATACCCTGCCGTTGTCTCAAACAATTCAGCGCTGCATGGTTCTGCCAGACATCCCTGAGATTGTCCTCCTCCACTTGCCCCAGGTCAATGTGGCCCATCTGGATACAAGGGACAATCACCCCATCCGCACGAACTGCGATCTTGCTGAACACCCCGCCGCATGACCGCAAATAGCCCCTTCCCGGAAGGCTTTCTTTACCTTCTCTTCGCGCCCTTTCCATCTCCGTCCACATCCGCGCCTCTGCCAGCGGTCCGGCATTCGCAGTAATGCGGCCGTTGTATTTTTTACCTAGCTTTAAAAGAGTTTCCATAGCAAGGGTTCTTTCATCGACGGTAAGCTGCACCTCCTCGGTATTTTGCCTGCACAGCCCCATATAGGAAGCCGCGTTCGTTGAAAAAGACGGAAGCCCAGTATCTTCCAGTAACAGCCTGGCAATCCCCTCAAGGTCATGGACGTTATGTCGGTGTATGGTAACCCGCGCTGTAACAGGCACCCCGTACTTCTGTAGGACTCTTAGGCCATTCATTGTCCGCTCAAAATTCCCCTCGCCCCTGTAAACCTCATGGGCAAGAGGGCCCGAACCGTCAATGGAGACTTGAACATAATTGCACCGGCCGGTTGCTTTTATAAAAGCAGCGATCTCTTCCGTAATTAACGTGCCATTGCTCAAGATTGCGAAACGCATCCGATTTTTGACAATCCCCAGAAGCAGTTCCTTTAAATCCTTCCGTAAGAACGGCTCACCACCGCCAAGAGATGCAATCATTACCGCGCAGCGGCCAAGCTCCTCAAAGAAGTTGAGCCATGCATCTGTCGGCAGATCGCTTTCTACATCCCCGGCGCTTGTAAAATGGGCGCAATAAAGGCACTTAAGATTGCATTTGCTTATGATGTCAATATCGACAAACCTGGGGGCGGCCATCAACTTCATCCTGGTTCTCCATGTGGTATTTGGAGATGATCCACCTTGGTTATCTCATACCCCGCTAATCCCTTTTCCACCAATTTTTTCACAAAATTATTCATATGATCATTGGCTTCTGCCGGGGAATCCTCGCAGGTTGCCCGTAATTCCTGTAAAATTTCGCTTAAGGTGTGGTTGCCGTCAAGCCGCTTCCATACGAATACGCCCACAGGATTAAGTCCATATGCTTGGGCTGTATCCGGATCAAACAGGATTGCCCAGTCATCAAATTCTTCCCTGAGTACTACCATGGGATTTGCTACTGGTTTATCCTCCATGGGCAGATCCTCCTTTCTTACGTGCCGGTGCATAGGCGCTGACCCTAATTGACTTCACGTCGGTGGACAGATCCCCACCATGTGGTCCAGGCTCCCTATGGGTAAATATTACCATACTTTATAAAAAAAGATTTGGAGAAAAATTGGGGAAGGGAGCTTGTAGGTTAGGAAAGGAGCGGGGTTAGGGAGCATGGAAAAAAAAGGCAGAGCCATTTCTGACCCCGCCTTTGTTCTTTGACATTTGAATATTAATTTATTTTTTAAACTTCCTCCTGAACCCAGCAAGCCCAAGTAGACCGGAACCTAGAAGGATCAGGGTGGCGGGTTCGGGGGCAGATTGACCTGCTCCTGCTGGTACATCATCTATAAAAGAATCAAAAGCAATACCGCCAGGATCAGTGTTATAAATCGATATCCCGCCAATATCTTTAATGCCACCCTCTCTTTGAAAACCATAGAAAGTACTATTGCTAAGACCACTCAGGGTGATGTCTTGAATTAATGAGCCATCTCGACGGAAAAAGGAGAGATAAGCATCTCCCTCATTGCCGCCTAAAATCCTGAATCCGAAATCAGATTGATCATAATGGAAAAGTACAGCAATTGATCCCTCGCCAATTGCCTTAAAATTTGGATATTCTTTTGGCCCTAACCCAGCAAGAACTTGCGAAGTAATACCACCAGAGGTGGCTAAAAAGACATTCAAATTCTGGTTGGGAGCCCCTGCAGCTAAGCTAAGGGGGCCCGTTGGAGAACCGGAAAGAATATCAAAATCACCACTTGTTAAAAGAGTTTGTCCTACAAATCGTTCTCCAAAGTCGGCTTCATAAAACTTAATTATCGCATCGTAGTTTGTTCCAGGCGCCCAGCCACCCGGAATATCATCGAATGTTACTAACCCCGATCCCGTCAAAGATGCATAAGGAACCTGATTTATTGGAGTTCCACCACTGATTCCTGAAAAACCCAAAAGAAATATTATTAATAATGGAATAATAAAAATTTTTTTCATTTTTATACCTCCTTTGTATTTTGCAAAAATTTAAAAATAGGATTATACTTGAGGCTCTTGCAAAACTCTTAAACACCGTCATTCCCGCCCCCGCTTTCGCGAGGGTAAACTTCAGCGGGAATCCAGGGCAGCCTGAAAAATCTGGATTCCGGGTCGCGCTTCGCTTGCCCGGAATGACGATTGAGCGCCCGATTTTAAGATTTGCAAGAACCTCACTGTAAAAAAAGATTTTTTTCGTAATATTCTTCTTATTTTACCAAACTTTTATATTAATTTAATACGCAAATCCCATACCAAAACTTGATAATTTATAATATACTGTTTTTATTAATATTTTAAATTATCTCGTATTTAATTGATGTTTAAAAGTGGAAGTATTTTTCTCTTTTTTCCCAATTTTTTACACACCCGTAACTTTTTATTTTTCGCTAATCCCCGGGGAAGTATTCCACAAGAGACATTCCGTGATACGCTCCCATCGGAATGGTTTATGCCCGGGGGACTCTCCGGGGTTGCCGAAGGGTACCATTGGGAAGATAGTTCTCCGCAGTCATCCATAAATCCTTACCTGGTGTAGCCAGAACCAAGAAAGATTGGAAATCAGAAATCCAAATATCTAAATAAGCGCCTATGTTCGGTATCCTACCGTACATAAGTCCCTTATTTGCTATTAGGGCATATGATCCTCCATAACATATTGTGTTCCTAATGTGGTGGAGGACATACGCCCTAATCTAAAATGCGCAATCAAAATTGAATGGCCTGTGGTCCTCTCAAACGGACAGTAAACCCCGTTAGAAATTCCAGCGGGGCATTAAACCCCACCAGAATTATTCTGAAATGTAACCCCGCTGCTCGTTCCAGGCCACTGGTTTTGATTCGGCTGACCAGTTCCTCAGTCCCAAAGGTGCCTTTGCCGGCGGCGCACCAGACGTTGATCCCTTTAGTATCCAAAACCAGAATCCAGGCATTCCGGTCAGGGACTGCCTGGCGCAGCCTGTCAAAGCTCATCTTATAGTTAGCCGTTACAAAAACCGGGGAAGAATGGTTGGGCTGGCCCAGGGCGTAAAGGCCCGCGTCAACCATATAATGCATACGCCCTACTCCCCAGCGGGCCTTGTAGCTTCCCCATTGATCCTCCCATTTCAAGGCAGAAGAAACTTGGGGAATTTTAGCCGCTGGCGCCTCCATCACGCCTACAACAAAGGGCTGATCCAGTCATGGCCGGCTCAACTGAGCCGGGAGGCTCGAGGGTCAGCAGGTTTCCCCTGCGGGGGCCATTGGCAATATTTCGATCATTCCGGAATTACCTTTTTCCAATTCTTCCTTGTTCATAACATCCACCTTCTTTATTGAGTTTCGCAAAAGTAATGGAGCTTCATCCGTTCTACTATTCCCCCCTCACCCCGCCCTCTCCCCCCTTTTGGGGGGAGAGGAGAAAGGTGAGTGGGGCAATTTAAGTGCGGCACAGCGTTCCATTATTTATGCGAAGTTCAATAATTGAAGATTGCAGATTGAAAACACCGGGTAGAGTGCGGCCTTAAATCACCACTTGGCCATCAGCCTAACACCAGCCGTTTAAAAGGCTCAGCTAATTTAATTCCCTGGGAAGCGCCGGCATTTTCCGTCCTCTTCCGCAACCATTCTTCCCATTTAGGCCACTGGGTCACCTGACTCTGATGCTGCCCCAGGGCTCTCATCTTCTTATCCAAAGTTGACCCAATGTCCACCCAGAAATCAGGCTGATCCGAAGCAAAGAGCAGAACTCGGCGAATCCGGCAGGGCTTCAGCCCCTGGTCGATCTGCTCTGAAAAATAGAGTCGATCCCGGGAAGAAATCATGGCGTCCAGCGCTAAAGTCCCACAGGCCCGGTGATCCGGATGCAACTGATAACGCATCCAGGGATCATGGGTAACCAGAACTTCCGGCTGATACTCCCGGATTATCCTAGTCAAGGACCTGCGCTTTTCCATGGTCACCTCCAGCTCGCCGTCTCCGTTATCCAGGAAAAGAACTTTTTCCACTCCCAGCACTTCGGCCGCCCGAAGCTGCTCTTCCCGGCGAAGCCTGGCCAGGGCTTCTCCGGTCATCGCCGGATCCTGCGTCCCCTTATCTCCCTTGGTTAAAACTACATAGGTCACTTTGACGCCAGCCTCGATCCAGAGGGCGATTGTTCCGGCGCACTGGACTTCAGCGTCATCCGGATGGGCAAAAATAATCATGGCCTTTTCAAAGCGCAAATCTTTCACAAGCCTCCCTTCACTTCTTCGTTAAATTCTTTAACCGCGGAGTACGCTCTGAACGCAGAGAGAAACATAATCAAGATTCGAATATCAAGTGTCCAAACCATAATCCAAAATTTTGTAACACTTTAGCCCTTTGAAAAGAGGTGAGGCGTAAGGTCAGAGGGAATCCATGGTCCGGGGGCCTGGTCCCGCCATGGCGGGATTGGAATCATAAGGCGTTGATCTCTTCGCGGGTGGGGCGGGGAAAACGCCCCCCCCCTCCTCCGACGGAAACGAGCGTGGTTCTTCGTGGCCAAGCGGGAACCCAGCCGATGCTTCCGGCGCGTTCCACCCAGGCCCCCGGACCTCAACAAAGGTGGTAAAACCACTTTTTCAAACCGCTAAATTGATCCAAAATTGTAATGCCATCAGATTCTAAAATTTATTTTAGCTTTTTTGATCCAATTTTACCTCTGCGCGCTCTGCGATCTCTGCGGTGAGTATTTTTTTACGGATTCATCAGGCGCTGGAAATACCCCTTTACCCCGTAAAGGGCAGCCATCGGATTATGTCCTAAAACCCGGTCTTTGACCACCAGGACCGTGGTTAAAGCCCTGGCGTGCTTCAGGAGAAGGGCGTCGTGGCCCACGCAAAGCCCCACCAGAATGTTAAAATCAGTCCCAGCTTCGTTCAGAATCTCCGCCTGGGTAATGGGGTTGCACATGGTCTCGTATGTTCCCACTCTCACCTTCTCATCATCCCCCAGGCCCAGGAATTCCTTGGGAACTCCGCCCACTTTGCAACAGACGGAAACGACCTCAAATCCATGTTTCTCCAGGATGCGCACGAAGGTGTTTCCTTCGGAAAACAGGCCGGCGCAGAACCCCACCCCCAATTTCCGATAATTCATTTTATGGGCAAACTCTATGATCTCCTCCACGCGCGTTTTCGTCGGCCTCATGACAAAGGGCTTCTCATCCCGGCGCACGTAACATTCAGCTTCCTGCAGGGAAGCGGCTTTGGCAAAGCGCATGGTATTCTGGTCTTTGTATTTCTCCAAAGCCGTTTGCAGTTCCTTCTCTTTGGTCCTGGTCGGGCAAAATTGCGGCCCGGTCCCCTCCTTAGACCGGCAAAGTCTAATCTCGACGTTACACTTTGCGCATTCCGGCTGCAACACCTTCTCCATGGCTTTCTCCCCTTCTTCCCTTGTTTTTGATGATCTCGTAAAAAGCCGTCATTCCGGCCTGCCTGTGCCTGGCAGACAGGTGAAAACCGGAGTCCAGAGAATTTATAACTATTTGAAAGAACTGGATTCCGGCGCCTGCCCCGGACCCGATCCGGGGTTCGCCGGAATGACAGAAAGACGCATTTTCAGACTTTTTACGAATTCATCTTTTATCCCTTTTCTTTAAACACTCCCGTTCTGGTCCCTTCTTCCTTCACCACGATTAGGGGAATAAATTTTTTCACAGCGCTGAAGATGGCCTTGGTTAAGTCCATCTGAAAGCTCTCTTTCTTTAACAACTTCTCTTCAAGCGGATGGGTGATGTAGGCTGTCTCTACCAGCACCGATGGAAAGCTGGGCGCTTTCAGAACCGCAAAACCAGCTTGTAGCGGTTGGGAAAATTGAATTTGATTGATGCGGCTCAACTCTTTGAGCATCAACCCTCCTAACTGGAGGCTTTCATTTATGGTATGAGTCATCTCCAAATCCAGCAGAATCGAATCCAGGTCTTTTTGCTCCGCGGCAAGAGAAATTCCCCCTATCATATCCGAGGCGTTCTCCTTCTGGGCCAAGAGTTGGGTTGCTTTATCGGTGGCTCCTTTGAGCGACAGGCAATAAACAGATGTGCCGCGGGTTTGGCGTTTCGGGCTTCCATTGGTATGCAAACTGACAAAAAGATCCGCTCCATATTCCTGGGCGATCTTAATTCTTTTATTCAGCGGAACGAAATAATCACCCCGGCGAGTCAGGAAGGCCCGAACTTCGCCGCTTTCATCCAAAGATTTCTGTAACTTTCTGGCTAAATTCAAAACTATATCTTTTTCACGGGTTCCTCGGGGGCCGATTGCTCCCGGGTCCTCGCCGCCGTGTCCAGGATCGAGAACGATAATCTTCTTCCTTTTGGCTTTCAACGCCTGGCTGATCTGCTTTTCCACTTTCTCCTTTTCTTCCAAATCCGGCCTGAAGATGTCGATGACCAGCCGTTCGGGTTTGTCCTGGTAAGGTTTCAGGCTGAAAACTTTCCACTGCGCCGGTTTAACCAAAAATAAAGCAACTTCCGCCCCTTCTTTTCCCCATGGATTTACCCTGATCTTCTGGATCACCCGGTCATTGACGGAAATCTCCCCCTTACCTTTCGGCAGAATAATCCTCGAAAATTTCAAGGTCATGATCAGTGGATTTTCCGGCTGAGGGATATCGTAAACAGGGGGACCGGTCAGGTCGATGACCACTCTGGTATGATCGGGAGCGGACCAATGACGGATTTCTAATAGCCGAAAAACAGCCGAAGCTTCCCCTGTCGATAATTCACCCAATATACAAAAGGCGCTCAGCAAAATAATCGGGACAAAAAACCATTTCTTCATCTCACAACCTCAGAGGCGAAAACCAGCCTGATTCCTTCCTTTTCGATCTCCGGGATCATATCTTTAATGGCCTGGGCGGTCAATGGATGGGGATGGCCGATGGCTACTGCTTTTCCCTCCTGTTTGGCTTTCCTTATGGCCAAACGAATTGCTTCTTTTATCGCCTTGATATTTTTTTCATTATCTATGAACTGGTCGTTGCGGCCTACGGCAATCCCTGCCCGGTGAGCCATCTCCGGGCCAATTGTATGGGGACTGGTGTTGCTATCGATGAAATAAAGCCCCTCTTTCTTCAAAACCTCCATCAGAGATCCCATCACCTGCGGGTCTTCAGTGGCTTTAGAGCCCATGTGATTATTGACTCCCCGCACATGGGGAATCTGGTTCAGGGCGCCCTTCACTATTTTCTGTATCTTCATAGGATCCATGCCGGTGCGCACGGTTTCCTTCTCCAGGGAGTACTTCTCGCCTTCTTTAGGTTCCATAGGCAAGTGGAGCATGACCTCGGCGCCATCCTCATAGGCCTTTAGAGCGGCCTCCCGGGTATGTGGGATATCGGGCAGGATGGCAAAGGTCATCCGTTTACCCATCCCCAGCATATTTTCGAAATATTCCATATTATACCCGCCATCGTCTATGATCAAGGCCAGCATGGGAGTCGAAATCCCCGGCATGGGCAACCGCACGCCCTTATTTTCAGGTTTTTCAGGCACTGGCGGCTTCAGCGTGAAAAAAAAGACCAGACATAGGATAAGGAGGGCCGGAATGATTATTAAAGTCAACCTGCGATTATTTTTTTTTCTGCGTTGTTTCTTCCTCTTCGATTTGCCCATTATGATAATATTTTACCCAACCTCGGCCATTTTCTCAATGGAATTGACCATAAAAAAAAAGCGGACTATTTTTTTTAAAAGTCCGCCCTTTTTAAAAAAGTTCGTATCAGTTGATCTTCATGCAAAAGTCCGTAATTTACCCTTCGACAGGCTCAGGGTGAACGGGCTTAAGTTGAAATTATTTAGTTTTTCCGTTCGTGGTGAGCCCTTCGACTCACCGTTCGCCCTGAGGTTCTCGAAGGGTGAACGGTTCGCTCAGGACAAGCTTGTCGAACTACAAAAAAATACTTTTGCAAGAGGCTCACTTTAGAGTTTTGAAAAATGGTGATAACGTCTCTGTTTGGGCCCGGGGGCCAGGCCGCCCCGCGCCGGAAGCATCGGTTGGGTTGCCCCTTGTCCCCGAGGATCAAAGCTCGTTTCCTCCAGAGGAGGCGGGGGTATTTTCCCCGCCTCCTCCAAGGAGAAACCAGCGCCTTATGATTCCAAGCAGGCCGGCCTGGCCCCCGGGCCCTGGAATCCCTTGGCCCTGGCGACAAACCTTTCTTCAAAGAACTAAAGTGTTACAAAAGTTCTAAGTTCTAAGGTTAAAAATTTTAACTCCTAAATTCCGAACTCCGAATTAATACCGACGCATTAAATAACCTGTCATTGCGAGGAGTGGAACGACGAAGCAATCCCATGAAGAATGAGATTGCCGCGCCCCTTGGGCTCGCAATGACTTGTAAAGACATTTATCACGCTCGTATTAAATCACTCCGAACTCTTTTTCCCCTCAATTCTAAAGGCCTAATTCTTTCAACTTTTCCGGCAGGGGGATGCCTTCCTCGCTCCACCCTCTAACCCGGTAATATTGACTGAGTATCTCACCAAGAGGAGGAAGGTTGGGAGTAAGGCCTTCACCCTCCCGCTGCAAAGTGAGAAAACGAGCAGGCAGGAAATCATCTTTGCGGCTGATGCCGCAACGCACGTTGTAGAGCCTCTTTAGGTTAAAGATCCTCTCTCCCGTTTTCAGAAACTCGGCGACATCCATCGGAACGCCGGTGACCATGGTGTACCAGGATGTAATGGGCGTAAGCTTTACGCCCCCAAAAAGGATAAATTTGCAAAGCTTCAAGGAATCGAACATGCCCATGACATTCTGGGTTTTGGCGGCTAATTCTCCTTTCCCCTGCACTTCCAGCCTGTTCAGAGGTTTCTCCACCCCAATTTCCGGCAGGGAAAGCACCCGTTCAAATGTATGGCTGAACCCGGCCAGATGGCAGGCGCCCCGGTTGGAGGTGGCGTAGCTTACTGCTCCGGCGTTGTAACATCTGGGGTCGTGGCCGGGAATTTCCATACCTTTCACGTGCAGGGAATATTCCACGGCGTTTCTGCCAATCTTCTCGGCAGCGATGCGTACTCCCTCTCCCAAAAGCTGGCCCAGGCCCTCACGTTTGCCAATTTTCTCCACCAGATTCACCACCACATCCCCCCGGCCCCAGAGAAGCTCAATCCCTCCGGTATCCTTTGTGGTGATCAGCCCTTTTTCATAAGCTTCCATGGCAAAGGCAATGGCCGCCCCGCAGGATATGGTATCCATTCCATAACGATTGCAAAGTTCATTGGCTTTGGCGATGGCTTCCAGATTATCCACCAGACAAAGACTGCCGAGGAGAGCAATGGTTTCATACTCTGGCCCGGCGCCTTCCACGCCGGCATAAGGGCCTTTGTCGATTTTTACTCTTCTCCCGCAGCCGATGACGCACTTCTCACAATGATAAATCCCGGTAAGAATTTTTTCGGTCATGGTTGGCCCGGAGATTTTGGCCGCTCCCTGCTCCCAGCGCCCCTGATATTTCCAGTTTTGCAAAGGGAGGCTGCCCAGGGTTTCAAATGTGGCCACCCCCCCGGCAGTCCCGTTTTTGCGCATCCCCTCGGCGTTCTTGGCCACCATTGGACTTATTTCCTTTAACGAAGCCCGCAAGCCTTCGGGATCGGCAATCTCCATCTCCCGGCTGCCATGGACGGCGATGGCCTTCAGGTTCTTCGATCCCATGACCGCGCCCGTTCCGCCCCGCCCGGCAGCCCTCCCATCCTGGCCATCGTTCATTATGCTGGCGTAGCGGACGCCCTTCTCTCCTGCCGGCCCGATGGAGGCTACCACCGCTTCATCTTTCGTCGCTTTTCGGATGAGCCCGTCCAATTCATAGGTATCTTTGCCCCAGAGATGGGCGGCATCCCTAATTTCAGCCTTCCCGTCCGAGACCCAGAGGTAAACAGGTTTTGTGGATTTTCCCGAAACCACAATGCCGTCGAAACCAGCTCGTTTGAGGAAAGCCCCCCATGTTCCTCCCGAGTCTGATTCCGCAAAAATTCCGGTGAGAGGAGACTTGGTAACCACGGCGTGCCGGCCGGAGGTGATTACCGGCGTAGCCGCAAAAGGCCCGGTCATAAAAATCAGCCGGTTTTCAGGCCCGAGAGGGTCGGTCTCCGGCCCGGTCTCATCGTGCAAAATTTTTGCCCCCAGGCCGCTGCCGCCGATAAATTTTTTGGCCAGGAATTCATCCAACGCTTCCGTTTCGACGCGTCCTTTGCTCAAGTCCACCCGCAGAATTTTTCCTGTGTGTCCTTTCATAATGCCGTTCCTCCTTTCCGTTCTGTAAAACAGATCAAAGCTTTGGGAGATGCCATACTTAGGAATTCTTCTGCCAGTTTACTGAAATTTTGAAAAAGGTAAAGAGAATTTTATTGGCCTAAATTGAATGGATTTTGTATCCGAGGCGTTAGCTATTCTGTTTACTCTCTTTCTTCAGATAAAGAAATTTTGGGGTGTTCCAATCAAAGCAACCTTGCTGATCTCGTAAAAAGCTCTCTCGCCGAGGCGGGACAAGGCGCGCAATCCCGCTCAGAGCGGGACTGAGGAGTGTAGCGTACTTTTAGGTGCGCCGCAACGACGAAAGTGAGGCGCAATCCCGCTAATAGCGGGGCAGATGGACTTTTTACGAAACCATCAACCTTTGTAGTCTATCGTAATCGATCAATACGCTCTTCCTTCGGTGATCCTGGATCTCATTTTAACCGCAAAATGGCCACATCGTCGGATGTTTAACCACGCCGGCACGCGTCATAGTTGTACTCCTGGCCAGTTCGTCTTGCCATTAATCGCGTTGAATTGGGGATGATGTCCTTTTCCCCATCATCAACGACAAGCAAGTGGATGTGATTGCAGGTTGCCATATAGTTCAAGATCGTCAAACCATATCGCTTCCTCGCTTTATACAACCACTGCAGCCACCGACGCCTATCCTTTGAAAATTTGGGGAGGAATTCCCGTTCATGGCAACGATGGGTGATATGCCAGATAAACCCCGGGATGTAATGCCGCTTTGCTCTTGCCATAAGCTTTGCCTTCTTGCCTCCTAAAAACTCATTATAGGCCCATTTTAACTGGCAGAAATAGCATAATTTTATGTCATATCAAATACCTGGCATGGCTCGACCCCATGACAGACCCATGACACACCTTCATTGAATCAAAAATCCAGCGGACTTCTGGCGTCCTTTATGGTGACGCTCTTTACGGTATGCGTGTAAATCATTGTGGTCCGGACATCGCTATGCCCCAGTAATTCCTGGATCGTCCGGATGTCATAGTTGTCCTGGAGCAGGTGGCTGGCAAAACTGTGACGAAAAGTATGGGCCGTTGCCCGCTTGGTTATTCTTGCCTTGCCCACCGCTTGTTTGATGGCGTGTTGCACATGGGTTTCGTGCAGATGATAGCGACGATATTCTCCTGCGTTGCTATCGAAGGTCAACTGCTTGGCCGGGAAAAACCATTGCCAGATAAACTCCCCGGCCGCATTTTTGTATTTTTGCTCCAGGGCATTTACCAGGAATACACCGGCATACCCGCGATGCAAGTCGTTCTGATGCAGCACTTTCAATGACCCAAAGGGATATAAGGTTTTCGTTTTGCTCGGACGACGCCTTCAACCTGGCCGAATTCCTTATGCAAAACGTGGCGGTAAAAGAATAACAGGGAATTGAACGCCTGGTTTTGCGTCGTTGCCGACACCCTTAGTCCAAATAATAACGAAGCCATTTCTTAAAGTGCCATAACAAAGATTCTGGAATGCTTTTGCTCCGTAAATGATCTTCAAACCTTGCCTGTAATGCCGAGGGGATAGTCTGCATGTGGGATCCTTCATTCGGGATAACATTAATAACGACATGATATGCGGAAAGATAAGAATAAAGGGTTGAAAAATACTTGTCAAGATATTATATAATATGTTCGATAGTTAATGGGTTTCCGGGGTTTTAAGAGACCGGGTATTCAATGAGAAAGGTGATCTCCTCATGGGCGCAGACTTTACAACCCAATGGATTGCGGCGCTGAGCGGTGCCCCGGAGGGGCATCCGTCTCATGTGCCTTGTTCTCCCCGCGGCGGAGCGGAGGGGTGGACAAGGCACACACCGCTCAGCGCCGCATTCCCCCCGGAGCGAAGCGGAGGGGGGGAATGCGGAGATATACAGAAACCATAGAATAACTTGATGGCCCGACGCTTCGCGTCGTGCCATTGGGCCGGATGAGCGGAGGGTTGATGGGCCGCGAAGCGCGGCCCATCAACCCGGATCGAACGGACGCAAATGCGCCGCTCATCCGGCCCATTCCCCCCTCACTTCGCTCGGGGGGAATGCGGAGTTGAGCAGGGTTCGAACTCCTTCCCCTCGTTCCGCTCGGGGAGAACAAGGAGTTCGAACAGATGCCCCTCCGGGGCACTGCTCAACTCCGCATTGGCTTTCTATGCAAGAATGTAAGATTTTTTGGGGAGAAAATCTAAAACATCTGATAACCTGATTATGAAAAAACGACTATACATTGAAACCACTGTGGTAAGTTATCTCACTGCCAAGCCGAGCCGCGACATCATGGTTGCTGGGCATCAAGAGGCCACGCGTGAGCTTTGGCCTAAGTTGCTTGCCAAATATGAAACCTACATTTCAGCACTCGTCTTTGTTGAAGAAGCCAGAAGAGGGGCTTCAGAGCAAGTCTAAATGAGGCTTGCGGCAATTGAGCCATTCCCTATGCTCGACATTGACGACGAGGCGCGAATGCTCGCCGAAAAGATTATCGCCAAAAAGGGAATACCTGCACAATATCCAGAAGACGCTCTTCATATTGCTGTGGCGGCAGTCAATGGTATCGAGGTTGTCATCACGTGGAATTTTGCTCACCTGAATAACCCCTTCACCCGAAGGATGGTGAGACAGATTGTCGAAAACGAGGGATATGCCTGCCCTGAAATTTGCTCGCCTGAAGAACTGTTGGAGGTTGAAAAATGAAGGACTTAATTGTTGAGGAAGTGCGCAAGAATCGAATGGTGCATACTCGAAAATTTCGTGGCGACCTCTCCGCGATTTGCGCCGACCTACGTTCCGTTCAGGTCGCTTCTGGACATAAAGTCATCCGTCTTCCTCCGAGAAAATTGAAGCCAACAAGTCGCTCCAGCGGACATGCTGACGCACGCCGCTGAGCTTCGGCGATGGCCCGACGCTTCGCGTCGTGCCATTGGGCCGGATGAGCGGAGGGTTGATGGTCCGCGAAGCGCGGCCCATCAACCCGGATCGAACGGACGCTAATGCGCCGCTCATCCGGCCCATTATGCACATAGTCAATTGGGGGTGCCATGAAAAGAGAGTATTACCTACATCATAGAAATAAATATCTTCCTGACAACTTAAGATATATTTTTGTATTAGAATCTCCGCCAGCTTCGGGGTTGTATTTTTATGACGAAAGTGGGAAGACATCTGAGCCACTTTTCGCAGAAATGATGAAACTGTTGGGTGTTACAGCAAAAAATAAAGAAGGAGGACTCAAATTATTTCAAAAGGCAGGGTATTTGCTTCTAGACGCAACATACCAGCCTGTTAATGAACTAAAAGGGAAGAAAAGAAATGATGTGATCCTACGCGATTTTAGCAATTTAGTAGAAGACCTTGAAAAAGCATGTGCAGGCAAACAAATACCGATTATATTGGTAAAATCAAATATATGCAGGATTCTGGAGCCACGATTGAAGCAACTAGGATTCACAGTTCAAAACAACGGCGTAGTAGTTTTTTTTCCCTCGACGGGTCAACAAAAACAGTTCCATGAAAAGCTTGGCAAATTTCATCAAGCTGTAAAAATCTATGCATAACCAAGCGCTTTCAGTCGGACGCAAAAAAAGAGCGCCCCGCTGAAGCGCAACGTTCCCCCCTCGCTCCGCTCGGGGGGAATGCGGAGTTGAGCCGTATCGAACTCCTTCCCCTCGCTCCGCTCGGGGGGAATGCGGAGTTGAGCCGTATCGAACTCCTTCCCCTCGCTCCGCTCGGGGAGAACAAGGAGTTCGAACAGATGCCCCTCCGGGGCACTGCTCAACTCCGCATTATGCCAGAAACGACGATATGAAAAAGATCAAAAAGAAAACCAAGAAGGCCAATCGAGCTGCGACCCCACCAACCCTCCCACCACTCACCTGGATGGACGATGAAGGGATGCACCTTCTCTCCTCAGGAACAGCGCCATCACCAGACCAATTGGAAGAAATGACGAAGAAATTCCAGGAGAGCATCAGGAAATCGCCCATGTGGGAAGAGATGGTGAGGACGTTCGGCAAGGAAAAAGCCGAGGAACTTCTGCTTCAGTGCCGAGCGAAGTTGAAGTAGCCACGAAAGAGAGCATGGCATAACAACCGCATGCACAACGGACCGGCTCCAGCTTCGCTTCCGCCGGCCGGTGATGCGGCACGTTATCATTAATAATTTCTTGACAAAATATGCATGAATCGTGCATATTGATACATATAAATTTCTCGGAGGCTAATATGAGGACGACCTTAAACATCGAAGACAACCTAATCAAGAAGGTTTCGAAGCTGACAGGTATCAAAGAAAAAACAACCCTTGTCAAGCTTGGGTTGGAGGCATTAATTGCAATGGAAAGCAGCAAGAGGCTTGCAAAACTGGGCGGAACGGAAAAGGAACTGAAAATGATACCGCGCCGGAGAATAGCAGAGAAATAAATTGGTTCTTGTTGATACCTCGGTATGGGTTTCTCACCTGCGTTACGGAAATGAAGAACTTCAGAAATTACTATATGACGGAGAAGTTGTATGCCACCCATTTATTGTTGGAGAGCTTGCCTGTGGGAATCTCAAGCATAGACATGAAATCCTTACCTATCTTCAATCCCTCCCAATGATGATTTTATCCGAAGATGAAGAAGTCTTAAAATTCATTAAGAATAATCAACTGATGGGAAAGGGGTTAGGCTATATAGATGTCCATCTGATTGCATCCGCTGTATTAACAAGTGTTCTCCTTTGGACCCTCGATAAAACCCTGAATAAGTTTACTGAGAAAATTAGTATAAATTATTGATGGGAAAGGATTCAGATAACCTGTCACTCCAGCGGATGGCTTACAGCCACCGCTGATTTTTGCGATGGCCCGACGCTTCGCGTCGTGCCATTGGGCCGGATTAGCGGAGGGTTGATGGTCCGCGAAGCGCGGCCCATCAACCCGGATCGAACGGACGCGAATGCGCCGCTCATCCGGCCCATTCCCCCCGAGCGAAGCGAGGGGGGAATGCGGAGTTGAGCAGGGTTCGAACTCCTTCCCCTCGCTCCGCTCGGGGAGAACAAGGAGTTCGAACAGATGCCCCTCCGGGGCACTGCTCAACTCCGCATTAGACCTTCAAAAAGGAATACTCATGAAACGAACACACTTTGACAAGTACTTGGCGGAAGATTATGAGCTGAAAGCTACAGAAATTAATAATGATACCATAATTAGTGGTCAATTGCTTTCTAAAAGAGTCAAGCACAAGACCGTTGATATTGTTGGGGGCATTCCTCGATTTATTTCCACCGAAAACTATGCTGATAATTTTGGTTTGCAGTGGAACAAGTTCAAATCCACACAACTTGATAGTGCGTCAGGTATTCCTCTTACAGCCCAACGGTTTTGGTCTAACACAAAATGGAAGGCAGAAGAACTTTCTGGGAAAACTGTTTTGGAGGTTGGGTCAGGCGCAGGAAGGTTTACTGAAATCCTATTACAGGCCGGAGCAATAGTTGTCAGTTTTGATTATAGCAATGCTGTGACTGCTAACTATGATAACAATAAAAATAAAGGTGATCTTTTCATTTTTCAGGGCGATCTTTATGATATTCCATTTCCAGATGGCGTTTTTGATTACGTATTTTGCTACGGGGTTTTACAACATACGCCCGTTCCAACAGAAGCATATAGAGCTATTTTTTCAAAGCTTAGGTCTGGGGGGAAGATTTCCATTGACTACTATAGGAAGATGAGAATTCCTACGCCTTGGTCGACTCCAAAGTATATTTGGCGTCCAATTACATCTCGAATGAATCCTGATACACTACTGAAAATCATAGAGGCGTATATTCCGCTTTATTTACCAATAGATACAGCCATTCGGAGAATTCCCAAGCTTGGCTCCAGAATAGTCGCGTTAATCCCAATTCCGTGTTGGAATTACATTGGCATTGGTCTTAATAAAAAGCAGCGTTTAGAATGGGCAATTATGGACACTTTTGATGCTTTAGGTGCGACTTATGATACTCCAAAAACTTTGGAAGAAGTAAAGGAAATGGTTGATTCACCTGAGAACAAAGAAGTGGATGTTTTCTATGGAAGCAATGGTGTGGTAGTAAATGTGCTTAAAAAGTAGACGCATAAAGAATGGTCTAACAAGGCGCTGTACCGGACGGCAATTCCGCTGCGCTCCATTGCCGCCGGTGAGCTGTTCGGGAAAAAGGGGACGTTGTTCATTTCATTCAATTATTATCTTGTCGTTGCTTCTTTAACAGCCATAGCCACCCCTGTTGTCCCTACCCCAACTTGACGAGCAATTTCAGCCATCGGCATACCCAGCTCTCGATATAAATAAAAACAAAGCCTCCTCCGCAGCTCCGACACGGCCATTCGCCTGCTCCCTGATCTTAGCTCAACTTCATTGACTCCAGCTTCCCGACACCTTTCTTTAATAATTATCGATAACGACCCGGTTTTCTTTCGGGCTCGAATTTGTCGAGCTAACTTTTGATCCGCTTCCGCCAAAATAGCTTGAACAAAATCCCCATCCCCTAAAATCCGCTCATCATAAGCTTCCTTCTCACCTCTATTCCGAAGAGACAAAACTTGGGACCAACCCCCCATACTCCGAATCAATCCACCACCCACCAACTCCAACCTCTGTCCCAAACATTTCCCGGCCTCCATGAATCCCCGATAAGCACGAACTGCTTTTTTTCCTCTAGACCCCAAAAAACCAAGCACAAAATCCTTTTCCTGCCAATCATTCCTCTGCCTGCCTGTCAAGACTCCATGACCACACCAAGGATAATTCTCCAATTCTTCAAAGCTCTTCACCACCCCAGCCCGGAACGGATTAAGATGAATGTAACGGACTAACTCCAGTAAGTACGGTTCCAACTCACAGATGATGGATTTATAACGGTTTTGGAATAGGTGCCCAAATCTACGATGTTTCCGATTAAAGCCAATAGCATAGGCAGTCAATAGTCGCCGCATAAAAGTTGATAAGCCATCCGGCCCGCTAACAAGCAACAAATGAACATGATTGCCCATTAGGGCCCAAGCCAGAATACGGGTTCCGGTTTCTTTGGCCAAATACCTGATCCTATCTACAAAAGCCTTCCGATCTTCATCGTCCCGGAAAATATTACTTCCTTCTATCCCCCATACCATGACGTGGTGCAGGGTCCCAGGGACATCTAATCGCGCTTTCCGTGGCATCCCCCTCCATTAATCCTTTTTTCTCTCCCTGTCAAGTAGTTTCTGAACCAAATGAACAACGTCCCTTTTTACCACAAAGGTTCCAAGGAAATAGAGGCCGATATGGGATTCCTGAGAGATCAATCCGAAGAAAGTGGTGTATAGAAAGAAAACACTGAAGGAGACAGCGATGATCCTTAGGGCAATGTCATACCCTCCGGTCAATTTCCGGGTCGTCGCCATCGCACTGGCCAAGGCTCCTTCCTTGATGGTGCGGGTCACTTTAGACAGAATACCCATCCCTTACTCCGAATCAGATAGGCAAGCGTATTGTATAATCGGATGCTGCCCTTCTTAAGGAAGGAATCGAGAAATGATTTCCTAACTAATATCACCCCATCCCTTAAATGCCAAATAGATCTTGGGATCCCTCAGGTAAATCCCTCTCCCAGCCCTTATCATTTGATCACGTGTCTGAAGGTGCAGATATCGGCCAGCTCTTGGATATCGGGTTCGTTTTCCAAATTCAGAATGATCTCTTTGGTGCGCTCGATATGGGCATCAGACAATATCCCTTTGGTGTATTTCCGGTAGATCCCCACGATCTGGTCCATGGTCAAAGGATACTTGGGCCCCCCGTAAGGTTGATCCATGGCATGCGTGAGAGTCTTTCCGTTCTTCAACTTCAGATCGATCCGTCCCTCTCCGGCAAAGTACCGCTTGGGATATTCCGGGTGATAGAGGACCTTGACCTTTTTTCTGGCCTCGGCTAAAGCAGGATCCTTCACCGAGGCTTCTATGCAGGTATCCAGACCGCATTGACCGTGAATCATCTGATAGGCGAGGATGTGCTGCGTGCTGAAGCGGCTGTCCTCGGCATTCTTCGGGTCAGGGCGGTCCACGACGGTTCTCAATTCATCGAAATGGAGGATAACTTCCTCAATATCAACGTATTTTACTTTATTCTTCTCCATGAGGTCCGCAAGGACGTCCACGAAATTGTGAGTAAAGAAGCAGAAACCCCATTTTTTTATCCAGGTGTTATTCGTATAAAAAGGAGGTTTCCCCAATCCTTCAATCATCTTATCGAACTCGATATTCTTATTCCCACCTGTTAGCATATCCAAACATTTCTCGATCACCGGGTTGCTGGTCGCCCCATTCTTGGCCAGGATGGCATTGGCCACAGCATTTCTGCAAACGGTTGCCGATTCCCAGAAATGGGCATCGGTCCCCCAGGTATGGATATAGCCCAACCCCTGAACCATGGCCAATCCTATCGCCATTTTGATCTGTTCCTCTGTTAACTCAAAAGCTTTTGCACAGCTTGCCGTAGCCCCGTAAATCCCAATAAAAGGGAGATTACAGATTCCGATGCCATCGGTGCCCACGGAGGCATACATCGCGATTCGATTTTGCATTTCCTGGCCTACATACAAGGCAACAATAGCCTCTTTGCCCGAGAGCTTGTACTTCTCGGCAGCAGTCAAAAGGGCCGGCCAAGTCGTCACGTCACTGATTCCTCCCCCGGGAAACTGGTCATCTTCCATTTCCGAAGCATGTCCAAAGAAACCATTGGCCAGGGCTGCCTGAGCCACATCGGCCTTGAAGCCACAGCCATAAACTCCACAGTCCGGCCTGCCAGGATTCTCCATCACATAATGGATCACTTTCTTGCTGGTGGGCGCCGCGGATCCTACCAGCATCCCCATCACCTGCTTGAATGTCAGCATCTTCACATACTCAATAACACCAGGATCCATTTCATGAAACTCCGTATGGGCAATAAACTTCGCAAATGTTTCTGCAACTTTCATCATTTCTCCTCCTTAATCTGTTTTTTTTGTAATTTCCTTTTTTAAATCCTCCGAAGCCCGCTTGAAATGTATACTTAAGGCCTTCTCAACGAGTTTGGCATTCCCTGTTTTGAAGCCTTCAACGATTTTTCGGTGTTCCTTCACGGACCTTTCCATTCGGTGGGGAAGGTGCAGGGCGGTGATGATGAAACGATTCAATTGGGAACTGAGATGGTTCAGGATCTTTGTCAACGACGGATTTCCGCACCAGTTCCATATGTAAATATGAAATTGAAGATTTATCTCGCTGTTTTCTTGATAAATGGGTCTCGGAGAGCTTCGTCCCCGGGGGGATACGGCGGTTAATAATTTCTTGTCGAAGTCCAGAATAGATCCGTTCGATCATGGGCTTGGTGGACAGGATACAAAAATTATTTTCGCAAAGTGTATATAAATATAGTTTAATTTGTCAAGAACCTTTTATACCAGAACTGCAAATATCATAAAATCAGGCCTTTTATGGATTATTTTCCGTGACAAGGGCTAAGAGATTATAAAATTCAGCCAAAAATAAATCAAAAATTGTATGCAATCGAATTGGGTTTTTCATGAGCCCCTGGACCGTGGAGAAGAGGTGGAGAGGAAGGCAAGCCTTGATGATCAAAAAAGTTTATGTTGACCTTTCCGCGGCGTTTCGGCCGATGTGCCAATCCACTCATCTCGTGATCGAATTGGAGAACCGGGAGGCAACGTTGGAGGGATTGCTTCGATGGCTATCCAGAAAATATGGGGAAAGAATGCAGGATCTGCTTTTTGAAAAGGGAACAATGTCCATCCTCCCCGGACTCATGGTCGTGGTCAACGATCGGATCCACACAGGAGTCGCCCTCAACGTGAAGGACGTCCCACTGATGGAAGGGGATCGAGTGAGCCTGTTATATTTCATATCAGGGGGATAAGATGGTTCGACAGAGGATCGGCTATTTTGAAAACCGCAGGGACCCGGTGACCATCTGCAGTAGCTGCCGTATGTGCGAATTGATCTATGCCTTCCACCATCACCAGGTTGGCAATGCGAGGCGTGGTCGAATCAAGGTCATCCCCTTAGGGAAAGAGGAAGATATCCCTGTGACCTGCCTCAACTATGAAGATCCTCCCTGCTTGAATATCTGAGGGACGAATGGGGGACGGGGGACGAATGGGGGACGTAGTTGAAAAATAGCACTTTACAGATATGGAAAAAGTTAGTGGGTGGGGGATTGATTCGAAGCTTAGGGGGTTGGTCTCAGGTAATATCTCTAAGAGGTTCTCGGGAGAAGATGAAATATGAGAGCCGGATTTTAGGGAAGGGAGATTTTGTAGCTGAGATTATAAGAGAAGCTGAAAAGACCGTAAGGAGGTATCTCCGGGCCGGTGAAATTAATAATTCTATTGATAATTTCATTAAGGAGATATGTCTTAAAGAAGGGGTTGCGGAACGGGAATTGCGGGTGGGGGTGAGGACGAGAAAGTACTCAGGGGTGCGAGCGAAGATCGCGTATTATCTAAGTCATGAATTCGGGATTTCGAGGGCTGAGATCGCCCGGCAAACGGGAGTATGTACTTCAGCGATTGCTAAAGCCATTCAGAACCTGGAAGGAGCCTAGAATAAGTGTTAATTTTCAACTACGTCCCCCCGTCCATTGTCCCATAGCTCCATTTCTTTAATCCACCATTTGCCGATGTACTTCTTTTTCATTTTCATTCCTATTTTGCCTTGTCATATAAGTGCGAACACTTCCCCATCCCATGTTTTTTGCCCGCAGGTGCATGCGGATGCGGCGCCGCTCTGCATTTCCATTTTCACTACTTTACGCGCTGCAAAACGGTTTGTAACCGACGGAGTGCGTTTTGTGCCAATCGCGTCAACTGCCAAAGGTCTTCTCCGTCCATCCGTTTCAACGCCGCCTCGGCAACCTTCGCACTAGCCCGAAGCAACGTAAGCGCGGCCCCTTGAACTACCGGGCCTCCGCGCATTCGTTCACTCGCCTTGGCAATCTCCTCGACCATTGCCAGCCACTCTTGGCTCACTTTTCCCGGCCTCTCAACGCTTGCTTTTACATCAGCCTCTGGTTCAAGTTTTGTAATGATACGAGCGTTCTGTTTGGCCACCATATATGTTTTCTGCAAATCAGAGCGGATACCGCTACCAAAGGATACGTTATAGATCTTCAGCAGCCCATCATAAACGATCTGTCCCTTGAACGGTAACAACACCGCCTCGACCATAATGGGTAAGGGCCGAGCATCGAAGATATCCGCCAGGTTGTCCTGTATCCCTAAAACAACATAGACCTGCGATTGCTTGCCTATAAAAATGGTGTTCTTCTTTAAAAAGCGGAAAATATGGAAAGTGTCAGCAATAAACCGCTGCCACTTGCAAACTATTTCTTGTTCCAAGGCTGATAAATGGTCCGGGTTCAATTCAAGATACGCATTTATCAATTTCGAATTTTGCCATAAGGCATCGCGCACCTTGGCTTTCCCCAGCGTAGACAAAGCAGCATATTCTTTAACGGATTGGACATCAGGCCAGATTCGGAGATGCTGATTGACGAAAAATTGCAGTCCCCACATTAGCTTAAAGAATAAATCGGCATCTTCCCTCAGCAATTTCATAGCAGCTTTTCTTCCTTCATAGATCCATCTCCTGCATGCTGTTTTTAAGCGCACGCCCTGAATGACATTACGACCGCCATACTTCTCCAAGACTCTTCCTGAAGAGTTCATCAAGTTTATTGGCGGAAGCCGCCGGGCGTGTATGATTCACTATCTCATTCTTCCCCCAGCGTTCAAGTTCCTGCTCAATAAACTCGCTGATTGGTTTAATTCTCGGCGCTCGTTCTAATTCTGCCCCAGCCCGTTTCGCTGAAAGCAGCCGGTCAATTTCTACTCTCAACTTCGGATCGCTCACAAGTTTATCGACCAAAACATTGAAATCAGTTGGGACAACACCCAATCCCTTTTCAATCCAATTCATCGCCAAAATGGGGCGTAAGACATAGAAGTATTTCTTGACCCATACTTCTCCGCCTTTCAAATAGTCTCGGAAGTTGCCGCGCGCCATGTGCAGATAGTGATACAAGCAGGCGGTTGGAGAGTAATACACTGGCGTTAGTTCCCGCATCTCAGCGGTGATGGAATATTTCTCAAGATAAACGATGGGCGAGCCAAGCCACTCCAAGAGCGGGGGATTTGACTTGCGGAAGAGCTCCAAGGCTTTCTTCAAATCCCATCCATTTATGTCTAGTCCTTCACTGGCCAGGCGCTCGATAACGTCCCGCTTTTCGTCAATGGACAGGTAGCACTCTACTGGTCGGACGTACAGGAAACGCACGTCATAATCGCTATCAGCGGATGGAAACCCCCAGGCCCGGCTGCCTGACTCGCAGGCGTAAGCTATCCTGACGTTTTCCATAACTTCAATCTCGCTGAGATGAGAACGTATGCTTTCTTTCATGCTTTCAAACTACCGACTCGCCTGCTTTTCTTATTCGGGTCTTTTCCTTTTCGTTCTTTTTCGGGTCGGACTGAGCAATCATGAAGATCTTTTAATTGGAAAGCTTTCAATATGCAGATTGCTTAGAAAAAAGGATTTTTTATGGTAAGGGTCCCTAACTTGATTGTATAGGAATTTCCTTTTTCAACTTTAGTCCGCCTGCGGCGGAATCAGTTTAGACGCCTGACACTTATCCTTTACTTTTTCTTAATCAGGGTTTTAATAACTCTGTGATCTCTGTGTACTCTGTGGCTAAGTTAAACTCGTGTTGAAGATCTTCTGAAAGAAGAAGATTACGGTCTGCAACCATATCGCTCATGGAGCTGGTCCCGCGTCCATTTCCTTTTGCCCATATCCCGGCTGAGACTCTTGAAACAGGCCTGTAATTCTCTCACCATGCGCTCTCTCCCGGTCAGGTCGCCTTCCGCTATCGATTTTAGGTATTCCCTGACCATCTCCGTTAAAGTGGTGTTTTTATCGACCGCGACCTTCCGGACCTTTTTGATCGTTTCCTCGTCGACGTTAAGAGTAATATTGGGCATGGTTGGGTTTCCTCCGCCCTTATTAAGTTTCACCCTTATTATTTCAATGTTGGACAAGGAAATCAACTATTTTCTATCAGCCTTTTCGGCCTATTCTTCGTTTGTCCTCCGTCGGGTATTCATGCTCGTGGCACATGGCGCCGCGCGGAATATGTGCGGAAGGAACTTTTATTCACCAATGATTTTCACTAACACTCGCTTGCGGCGTCCTCCGTCAAATTCCCCATAAAATATCTGCTCCCAGGGACCGAAATCCAGTTTCCCTCCCGTCACCGCGATCACGACTTCCCTTCCCATAATCTGCCTTTTCAGATGGGCATCCCCGTTGTCCTCCCCGGTTCGGTTGTGCAGATATTGTGAGACCGGCTCATGGGGAGCTAATTTTTCGAGCCATTTCTCGTAATCCTGGTGGAGGCCGGATTCATCATCGTTGATAAAAACCGACGCCGTGATATGCATGGCATTGACCAGGATCATCCCTTCCTTTATTCCGCTTTCTTGCAAACACGCTTCAACCTGGGGGGTTATATTCACAAACGCCCTTCGCCTGGCAATGTTGAACCAAAGTTCCTTGCGATAACTTTTCATCCTCCCTCCCAATCAAAGGGCCTCTGCCTGAGGCCGATCTTCGAAAATCCGCCAAGAGCCCGAGTATACGTTAAGATACATATTTTTCAGCCGCGTTTCTACAAAAACTATTTTTTGTGCTGTTCAAATCTCCCCTAACCCCTCTTTGTCAAAGAGGGGAATTCCTCCCTTTTGTAAAGGGAGGGAAGGAGGGATTTAGCCTCCGATTTCTGCGCAATTATGGACTGACTAATAACATTGGGGTTCTGGGGGCATCCCTTTTTCAAGGTTCTAAAGGGGTTTAATTGGTTTGCGGATAGGCCAAAAGTTTCGGAATCAACGGAGCTACGTTATATCTTATGAATCGAATTCCTTAATTTCAATGCGATGAGTTTCTTCGAACAAAAAACCCCGCCTCTTTTCCAGAGGCGGGGTTTAAATGGCCCACATAAGCCCCTCCGCTTATTCGACAGTAGTAAGACTTTTCAAGTTATTAACACCCCCACCCTAACCCTCCCCCATCCAGGGGGAGGGAATTTTGGATCCCCCAGTATCTCCCCTCCCCTGGCGGGAGGGGGTTGGGGGGAGGGGGATAAAAAAGGAAATTCCTATACAAAATTCCTATACAATCCAGTTATGATCTGAAAAATATATCAAGCCAAAAAATAAATCAAGAAGTATTTGGGCAATTGGGCCAAAACCCAGGCGATAGGCTATGGGCCATAAACAAAAGGAAAGAGGAACAAGGCAAAAGGAAAAAGGAGAGCCGACTGAGAGGCTCTGGCTATATTTTGATGTCTTCCAATTTGATTCCCCGTCCTGAGCAGATGCTTTGGCGTGCAAGTTCAACCCGCGCCAGGAAGCGAGGGGCGTGCTCCAGCCGATAATCAAACCAATCCTCTTCCGAAGCAAAGCCTATCAAAATGCCGGCGGGCTTTCCATGCCGGGTAATAATGACTTTTTCTTTCATGGCCAGCCGCATATATTTAGAAAACTCATCTTTGATTTCATTTATGTTTGCCAGATCAAACCTAATTTTTTACAACAGAAATTTGCGTTTTATGTAGGCGAATACTTCGCTGAATGGTGAGTATAGGCCAGCGATCTTCAAGGTCTGATGGAGGTCCAGAAATCTTTTGCTCCTCGGAGCAGGCAAAGGCAAAATTTGTGTTGACTTTATGTAAATTGCAAGGTAGGATTGCACTATGCAATATCAATACATCTCTCGGAATCTGGAGAAGAAAGTAGCAGAATCGCTACAAGCATTTCCTGCAGTGGCCATTCTTGGACCGCGTCAGAGCGGGAAGTCGACTCTGGCTAAAGCGATCATGGAAAAAAGAGCCGATCATATCTACCTCGACCTTGAACGCCCTTCTGATCTCCAGAAGCTTGCCGAACCGGAGTTATTCTTCGATTTGCACAAAGGGAAATTAATTTGCCTGGACGAAATCCATCGGTGCCCTGAGATTTTCCCAATTCTACGCAGTGTTATCGACGAACGTCGCCGGAAAGGACAGTTCCTTATTCTCGGTTCGGCATCGCCGAGCCTGATTCGCCAGAGTTCGGAGACGCTGGCGGGGCGAATTGCGTATCTGGAACTTACTCCGTTCCTCCTGTCCGAGGTCGAGAAATCCGCAAAAGGATTTGAGACTCACTGGCTCCGGGGAGGGTTCCCGGATAGTTACCTTGCCCGGTTAGACAAAGAGAGCCATCAGTGGCGCCAAAATTTCATTCAAACGTTTCTGGAACGGGATATTCCCCAATTGGGGATTCGGATCCCATCCCGGACGCTGGAGCGACTGTGGAAGATGTGCGCTCACCATCATGGGCAACTGTTGAACCAGTCTCGTTTGGGAGAGTCGTTGGGGGTCAGCCACACAACCATTCGATCCTATCTTGACCTTCTCTCAGAAACTTTCATGTTACGTTTCTTGCCGCCTTTATTGCCCAACCTCCGGAAGCGTCTTATCAAATCACCGCGTATCTATCTCCGAGACTCCGGGATCCTTCATTCCCTTCTGGGCATTGAAAATCATGACGACCTCCTGGGTCATCCAGTTCGTGGTGCATCCTGGGAAGGATGGGTGATTGAAAACATTCTTGGGGAGCTCTCCGGTTGGCACGGTTATTTCTACCGCACGGCTACGGGCATGGAATTAGATCTGGTGCTCGAAAAGGGAAGAAAGCGCATTGCTGTTGAATGCAAGTTGTCGCCAGCTCCGGAAGTCGGCCAAGGGTTCTGGGGCGCCCTTTCGGATTTGGAGATAAATGAAGGATGGGTTATCGCTCCTGTTAAGGAGAGCTACCCAATAAAAAGGGGGGTGATGGTTACTGCCCTTCATGATTTTGTTGAGTCACATAGAAATTCTTAGCCTCACATGGCTGATTGAGCATCGGGGCAGAGGGTTATTTTTATATCAATTTTCGTTTTGCTAAATTCAACTTTTAGCCAAAGCAATTTCGGAAAGAACGTCCCGTCTTCTTACGCATAGCCCCTAAATTAGATGGTGGGTAAACCATTTGCACTTCTTAAGACTCCCTGCCCGAAACCATTACATTTAAATCAAGGTCATCAAACCCGGGTCGGATAAATGACCTCGCTCTGGGAAATGTTTCCTCGACGGCCTGTCGCAAAAGGCCGAGAAAAGAGATAATTTCAAAAACGCTCTCCGCATAGAGATGGTTATGCCGAAAAATTACTGCCCAAGCGCAGATCGAACGGTCAATGGCGATAAGGGCGATCTTGGCCGAGCCATCCGCGTCGCTGGCGAATTCTTCATATCTCTCCTCTTCCTCCTCCATCTTTCCCCGGATGGCTCGGGCAATTTTGGCCGAAATGAAGCATTGGTACCATCGGATCACTTCAAAGGCTTCCTCGGCGCCAACTTCCTCTTTAGTAAAAGCTGCCGTTTCAAAAAAGAATCTTTCTCTTTCTCTGAACCAATCTTCCACCATCATTCTGTAGCTTTTGGCGGCGCGGCAAATCACATGGACCTCTACAGCCTCATCATTGGCCCGACTTCTTTCTGTATCACTCCCTGAATCCAAATTCTCTAACTCTATTCCCCATTTTTTCCCCGTTTCCCTCAGCAGCTCCAAGGTTTCCATGAAGATCTCCGATAACTTTTTCCAGAAGGCTTCATTTCTAATATCTTTCATTTCAGGATCTGAAAATTCACTTTCTGAAAGGGTGAAATTCAAACAGCGGGAGGTTTGGGGACACCGTTCACACCATCGATCGCAATAATTGTAAATTCCCGGGATGAACCGCTCGTCGGCCGCAAGTTTTTCAAGCTGTTCCCGATTCAAAGCCTCTCCCTCCCCTTTGATTTCTCTGATGATCCAGAACTCGTGCTCCTCGCCTCTTAGACACAGAGGTTCCTCAGCTACCATTTGCTATAACAGTACTATCATTTGGCTGGGTTGTCAATTTAGCGATTGACCTAAGATAATAGACGGTAGCTCAGGGGAAAATCTTTATTTTTCCGTTCGCCTGGTTTAAAACCTTCGCCTTGGTTAAGGGGCTGATTGGCGGATGCCCATGAGCCCTAAGAAATGCTTCGGCCTTTTCACTCAACGGTTCCGGACAATAAGGCGATCCGATACGTACGTGCAGAACGTGCATTGACATCATTAAACACATTCTGCAATAACGTCCCCCACAATAGGAATTTGCAGATGGTGCGGTAGCCGACTCCTTCTTTTTTAACCTTCCCAAAGTTCCCAGCATTCTCAAAAAGCGTATGCGCATATTTGCTCATACGACTGGCTTCCTCCCACGTGGCATACTTGGCCAGTTCCGCGTTTAGGAATGTTTTGGCAAGTTGGTCTTGAATCTACTTAGCGGTTCGGTTACAATGCCAGCCAGAAGATATTTAAAAAGGGGGGGCTGCCATGAACCTGGATTGGGCTTTAAAATGTTTTGAAGAAAACATCCGCTTGTTTGGGCAGGCGCAAACGGAACCTGAAAAGTATAACCTTTATAACGGTCTTGCTAATTTAGCTCATGGTCTTATCCAAATGCAGGGTGAAATTGAAAATTTGCGGCAGGAAGTTGATCAACTACGCAGGGCGATTAGGTAAAATGAAAAATTATAGAATGGCTGAATTTGAACGGATCCGGTATATGGTTGCGGGGTACCTCAAGGGAATTGGGATCGACGCTTTGCTGCCTCCAGACCCTTTTGCAGGTGGTATTGTTAGAATGGATGTAATAGCTATTAATCGTGCGAAAAACATAGATTGCACCATCCAGGTGGAAAGGGGCAGTTTAAAAAAACTAATACAAAATTGGGGTTCTAATTTCATCGTTTTCATTGAAAAAGGCAGTCTATTCAGAATGAAGGCAGCAAATTTTTATATTTTGCCAAGAGAAGTAGTCGATGAAGCTGTGGACAGGGTTAAAGACTATGCTGGAAGGATACGTGTCCAAGATATAGGCCACTTGGAGCAATATCTGGAAAACTGGGGTTTAATTAAAAATTTCTTGCAATTGTAGAGACCCCCCGAAAAAACCCTAGGCCTTTAAACCCTGGGCTTTTGTTTTTGCGGGCGGGTTATGGATACATATTATTTCGTTCCACTATTTATCATCTTTCTTAATTTCATCCGTCAAGGGGAATGTCGTACCCTGAGAAAGCCTTCCCGTGTATAAAAAATCAGTAGGTTTAACAAAAGGACCAGTTGAATGAGCCCCTAAGCCCGACGGCCCTGAAGAGCCATGACCTTGAGCAGACATCGAAGGGCCGACTATTTGGCTTAATACTGACGCGAATTCTCTATCTTTGAAAAAATACCTCTCTTGATCAGTAATTCTTTTCTCAATCGCTGATTGGCCTGTTCGCAATTCGGCTAAAGCAGTTAATATATCAGCCATTTGTCTCTGCTCAGGTCTCTCACTTTTTCGAAGAGTATCAAGATCGATAGTCGCAGAGATTGGGCTTTCAATTACTTTTTCTGGTCTTTCCATCGATTTCATCTGACGGGTGATTTCTCCTTTTGCCTCTTCAACACTATCAAGATCGTGATGATCCACTTCAACCGTCCGAATGCCAGAAACATCAAATGGGATTCGTTCCCCCTTTTGGATAATTTGAACATAGGGTTTTCGAAACGTATGACGAATTGCCAATTCGTAAAAAACATTCGGATTCCAGCCCGTCAAATCGGCGACAACCATAGGGTCATCTATGACGTGTTGAATAACCTGGCTTGTAATAATTCCTGGCTCGGAAATTTTATCCGCCCGTATAGCCTTATAACCGCAGGTCATCGCAACAGGTTCAATCAGATATTTTAGAATCTGATCTGAACGTTTGCGAATCTCTGTTCCCGGATCACCAATTGGGGCAATGAAAAAGCAAATTTTCTCTTCCATGACATTTCTCTCTTCAATTTCTTTTACCACATTTCCAGGCGAAAAAAAAGCCCCATTTCTGGGGCTTCAAGTTCGGGGATTATGGGAGCAGGTTCAGCAGCTTGCCGCTGCGGTGCGTTCCGCATATCTACCAGCCACCATGAACGGCACGGCCTGTTTAAATAAGAAGCTATGGCATTCGCTAGGATCAGCCCTTCCTTTATCCCGCTTTCTTTCAAACACGCTTCAACCTGGGGCGTAATATTTACGAAAGCCCTTCGCCCGGCAATGTTGAACCACAGTTCTTTGCGATAACTTTTCATCCCCCCTCCCGATCAAAAGGCATCTGCTCGAAGCCGATCTTTAAAAATCAGGTAAGACCCCGAGTATACACTAAAATACATATTTCCCAGCCGGGTTTCTATAAAAATTATTCTCTATGTGTTCTTTGATAAAGGATGCAAGGGGGGGCTGAAGCAGATCCGAAGGTCACCCCTGATTAACATCTAGGTTCCGGGGTCATTCCTTTTTTCCAGGTTCAAAAGGGATTTAATTGGTTAGTGAACAGTCCAAAATGTACGGAATCAACGGAAAGGTCCCGTCTTTTACATTTATCCCCGCAGAACGCTGCTAATCTAACTTTTTCTTCGCCGGGCGGACCTCGTAAAGCTCTTGGTCTTCTCTGATAAGACAGGCGCGCTCTGTGGTCGCCTTCTCAAAGATCAGCTTTGAACTGGAAAAAAGGTCGGGGTTTTCGGCCTTCAAATAGCGGGCTGCCATGCGACAATACTCTGGCTCGATTTCAACACCGATGCTGTTCCGGCCTGTTCTGAGAGCCGCGATCATTGTCGTGCCAGATCCGCAAAACGGGTCGAGTACGGTGTCACCTGTAAAAGAAAACATGCGGACAAGACGGGTCGCCAGTTCCATTGGAAACGGGGCGGGATGTTGTTTCGTTGATGCGCCGGGGATATTCCAGATTTGCTGAAACCAGCGATCGAACTCATCCTTCGATATCTTGCTGGTTTTGCGTTGCAATTCTGAAGGCTTCCGGTATCCTCCGGGCTTGCGCTGCATGAGGATGAATTCCATGTCGTTTTTGATGATGGCGTTGGGTTCATACGGCTTGCCCAAAAACTTTGACCCGTTGGCCACTTCATAGGATGCATTGGCGATCTTATGCCAGACGATGGGATTCAGGTTGTCGAAGCCCATCCGCCGGCAAATCACACAGATGTCGGCGTGGAGGGGAAATACGAGGTGTCGTCCGAAATCACGTCTGGCCACGCAGACGTCGCCGACCACACACACTAATCGCCCACCGGGGACAAGCACACGAAAGACATGCCTCCATACCTTTTCCAGCTCATTCAGAAATGCCTCGTAATCCTGGATATGCCCGAGTTGATCGGGATTCTCCTGGTATCGTTTGAGGTTCCAGTACGGCGGAGAGGTAACGACGAGGTGGACGGATTCATCATCCAAGAAGGACAAATCCCTTGCATCGCCATTGATAAGTCTGTGAAAGGTCGTCAACATGTCTTTACGCAAAAGTCGCTGCATGAGCGGCCAAAACTTTGGCAAACCGCTCTATAGATAGGTCTTCGGCTGGCATCTTGTAGTTCCCTCGGATGCCATCTTGGCTCGTCGAAGTAATGAAGGCAGCTGCCGAATAATGACGCTCCAACACAAGCTTCCGACAAAATAACTCATAGCGCCTCATGTACGAGGCACCAATGAACTCCGGGAAAACCTTGAAATGCGGTTCCTGGACAGAAACGGACCGATTGGAGGCATCGCAATCTTCAAGCATGAAAAAATAACCGAGAAAAGGCTGTGGGCTCTGGAGATAGGCTCGTTCCCGGAAAGCCGTCCAGAGGTCAAGGGCACTGCCTATTGCTTCCTCAGTTCGATTGTTGAAGTTGTTGCCGAATGAGGGACCGACTTGTGATTTAGCCTCTATCGCGCCAATCAATGTCCCATCCTTGACAACAAGTAGGTCCCATTCCTTGGTGGGCCTGAAGAAACCGGGAAGTTCAACGGCCTTCTTCCTGAAAATATACCGCTCAGATATTCCCGCCCGGGTTATGAGTCTCGTAAAAAGATCGGTGAAACCGTCCATCTGCGCGCCGCCGGTTACCGCACTGCGCAAACCCTGATCTGCCCTGCCACTCTGCTCTTGTTTCCGTCGTTGCGCGGACCGTGTTTCCCAATAATGGACCACTGCTCGCTTTGTCTTTTCCGTCAATTCATGAAGAATTTGATTCTGTTCCATGAGGTAGTTTTTCATCGTCCTTCAAACTGCGCGATGATTTCCTCCGGCAACGGCATGTCAAAGTCGTCCGGCACGCGAAATTCTCCAGAGCACAAAGCAAAAGGACGCAGGCCTGCATTCTTTTGTGTCACGGGCTTAATCTCCGCCACTGGCTGATCTGAATCGATGACGAGAAACGTCTCCCCGGCTTTCACCCTTTGCAAATAACCTGTCAGATCGCGCCTGATTTCGTCTATTGTAATTTTACTCATGGCTGGATTATAGTCATTTCACAATCTCCTGTCGAGGGTTAATATTTTGGGATTCTATGGAGATTTATGTTTTATGTAGGCAAATACTTCCCGGAATTGGCTAAGCCTCTATTTCTTCTTTAACGGTGACAGCGATTTTGTAAAGGAAGGTAAGGGCCAAGAATCCTGCGGCCCAGACTCCCAGGGTGATGAGCACTTCGGGCATCGTGGGCGAATATTCCGTAATTTTTTCCAGGGGCGAGGGGATGAAACCGGTCACAACCAAACCAAGCCCCTTCTCGATCCAGAGAGAGGCAAAGACGGCCACACAGGCCACCCCCAATAGCGTTTCGTTCTGGCGGGTCCGGGGGTTAACCAGGAGGATCATGGCCGCTGCGGCCAGAACGACAAAAGCCCACATCCATGGTACCAGCCCATAGTGTCCATAAAGCCCGGCAAAGCAATAAATAAAATGGTGCATGTGCTCCGGAATCTGGCTGTAAAATACCGTAAAAATTTCCATCAAGATGAAAAAAACGCTGATGAACAGGGCATAAGTGACAATCTTGGCCAGAGCCTGAATCGCCTCATTTCCGGCATTGAAGCGGGTGAACTTCCTCAAGATAAAACAGAGAAGGATCAACAAAGCAGGCCCGGAAGCAAAAGCCGAGGCCAGAAAGCGGGGGGCCATGATGGCCGTCATCCAGAAGCTTCGGCCGGGGAGGCCGGAATAGATGAAGGCCGTCACGGTATGTATGCTGATGGCCCAGGGGATCGAAAGGTAAATCAGCGGCTTTACCCATTTCGGCGGGGGTATGGATTTTTTCTCCGCATCCAGCACAGTCCACCCAATCACTATGTTGAGTAAGAGATAGCCATTAAGAACGATCATATCCCAGAAAAGGATGGACCTGGGAGAAGGGTAGAGCAAAAGGTTAAAAGCTCGGGCTGGCTGCCCCAGGTCTACGATGACAAAAGCCAGACACATGACCACAGAAGAAACGGCCAGAAATTCTCCCAGGATGGTGATTTTACCGAAGACTTTGTAGTCGTGGAGATAGTAGGGAAGGACCACCATGACCGCGGATGCGGCCACTCCCACCAAAAAAGTGAATTGGGCGATATAGAGGGCCCAAGTGACATCCCGGCTCATTCCGGTGATGCCCAATCCATAATCTAACTGGCGAAGGTAGAAAAAAAATCCAACCCCGATAAAGAAAATTAGAAACCCCACCCATCCCCAGTATCTTCGATTTCCGCTTAATGCTTTTTCCAGCATAAATTCCTCATACGATATAATAAACTTGGGGCCGAGTACCCAACCCAGGTTTTCGCCGGATGGTGAAATGAGCTTGAAGGATTTTCCGGATTTCAGCCTCTGGATTCTCCAGGTCTCCAAACACCAGAGCCTTCTCTTTACATCCTTCCACGCAAGCGGGAAGAAGACCTTTGGCCAACCTTTCCTCGCAGAAATTACATTTTTCCACCACACCTTTGGTGCGGGTGGGAAAACCAGGATTGATTTCTTTGATGAATGGGCGGGGATCCCGGTAATTCATGGATCTGGCCCCATACGGACATCCAGCAATGCAGAATCGGCACCCGATGCAGCGATGGTAATCCATCATCACAACGCCATCTTTTCTTTGGAAGGTGGCTTTGGTGGGACATACCCGGACGCAGGGGGGGTTGGCGCAATGGTTGCAAAGAACGACAACCTGTTTTCGCCTCCACCCTTCTGTCAAACAGTCGTGTTCCTGTTCCGGAAATACATTCCTGAAAGGTTCGTTCCAGATCCATTTAATCTCGTCCTTGGAATTTTTAAAGTCGGGAACGTTGTGCGCTCGATGGCAGGCCTCGATACAGTCCCGGCAACTGCTGGGACATTTCTTGGGGCTGACTGCCATGGCCCACCTCTTGCCCACCAACCTCTCCGGATAGCGGCTGATTTTTGGGGAATCACCTCCCCCCAGAGCCTCAAAGCCTGGTTTGATGCTGACTCCCACCAGAGAGAGACCCATAATTTTCAAGAAGGTGCGGCGGCTATGATTCATCGCTTAGCCTCCTTCGGGACCACGTGGCAGCTCCAGCAATTCGGTTTGACCCCGGCGTAACCATGGCAGGCGTCGCAAAATTTATCCTTATTGGAATGGCAGCTAAGACAGGTCTGGGAAAGACTCATGGAAAATTTCTTTCCCTCGCGGTTCACATACAGATGATTCCCCTCCCGGACTACGGCATCCCGCCAGGAATTGAGCAGTTCCATATGGCTGACTGCCATATAAGCGGCTGGCTCTATACATTTTTTTACAGTGAGCTTCTGAATCACAGGGGTATCGATAGGGAGGAGCGGAGGGGGAGCTGTTTTCCCCTTCCCGTACCAAAAAGGAAAAGTCACCAACGTTAGAAAGATCAAGACGCCGCCGATGATTTTTGGGGTGTCATGCATTTGGGGATGTCTCCATGCCTTTAAGGGGTTCCCCGCGCAGATCGGCGGTCCTTTCCTTCTCTCCCTTCATTACCAGAGCGTTGGCCACCATCTCATGAACGCCGGTAACCCCTACCTCCGGAACCCAATACTCCATCAGGGAATGCAGGGTGGCCCGGTCAATCGCGCAAATGCAGGCCAGCCGGTTCACTCCGTGTTTTTCATGGACATGCTTCACGGCCTTGGCCCTGGGCAAGCCTCCTCTCATTCTCATTTCCAGGTTTTCATCCGTCCCCAGACCGGCTCCTCCACCGCAGCAAAAAGTTTGCTCCCGGATGGTGTTTTCCGGCATCTCATAGAAGTTATTGCACACGTTCCGCATGACATAGCGTGGTTCTTCAAATAACCCCATGGCCCGGGAAGGATTGCAGGAGTCGTGGAAGGTTACCCGGAGGTGGTCATTCCTGCTTGGTTCCAATTTCAATTTTTTATGCCGGATCAGGTCGGCGGTAAATTCCATAATATGGACCATCTTGGTGGCTCTGGCGTTTTCAAATTTCGCGCCTGTGATCGGGGAGACCGGCTCTTCCAGAAAATCAGCGGGACCGTTCAGGGTGTCCATGTATTGATGGATGACCCGCCACATATGACCGCATTCCCCCCCGAGAATCCATTTTACTCTAAGTCTTCTCGCTTCGGCGTAGATCTTGGCATTAAGCCTCTTCATCATTTCGTGGGATGTGAATAAACCGAAGTTTCCCCCTTCGGAGGCGTAGGTGCTTAAGGTATAATCCAGCCCGATCTCGTGAAAGAGCATCAGGTATCCCATGCAGGTAAAAGTGCCGGGGTCGGCGAAGAGATCGCCGGACGGCGTAACAAAAAGGATTTCAGCGCCTTTCCGGTTGATGGGAACCTCCACCCTTATCCCGGTGCGCTCTTCGATATCGTCGGCAAAAAAATCCAGCATGTCTTTGATCCCGTGCGGTTGCAGGCCGAGATGATTTCCCGTCCGGAAACAATTTGCCGCCGGTTCAATGATCCAGTTGATGTTGCAGCCCACCAGGTTGAGGAGCTCCCGGCCGATCATGGTGATCTCCGCCTGATCGATGCCGTAAGGGCAAAAAACCGAACAGCGGCGGCATTCGGTGCACTGGTAGAAATAGTAGAACCATTCTTTCAGAACCTCGACCGTCAGATCCCTCGCTCCGGCGAGTTTCCCCAGAACCCTGCCGGAAGGCGTGAAATACCTGCGGTAAATCGAGCGCAGGAGTTCGGCCCGCAGAACGGGCATATTCTTGGGGTCGCCGGATCCTATGAAAAAATGGCATTTGTCTGCGCAAGCCCCACAGCGGACGCAAATGTCCATAAAGAGACGGAAAGAACGGTATTTCTCCAGCCGGTCTTTGAATCCTCCCAAAATGATTTCTTTCCAGTTTACCGGTAATTTCCAATCCGCATCGGGGGGCTGCCACTCCCTGGGGTTGGGGAGGTCGAGGTATTTAAGGTTTTTAGGGGCCGCGCTGTAGCACCAGGTGCCCGGCTTGAATTCTGCCGGAGTGTCCATCCAGCCTGTTCGGGGCGGGCGAAAATCGATCCGGGCGAGTTCATCTGGTTTAAGAACTTTCACTAAGGACATCTTTACTCCTTATCCACGGGCAATCCGGCCGCCTTCATCTTCTCCCGGAATTCGTCCTCGTATTCCTCGTAGGTGTGCACTTTAACCGGGTAATCCCAGGGATTGACGTGCCGGCGCAGGCGGCTGTTGTTGGCCAGGTTTCTCGTGGGGCTTAAAAAAACACCCCCCATGTGCATCAATTTACTCATGGGAAAATAGGCCAACAAAACGGAGACTAAAAAAAGATGGACATAAAATGAAAGGCCAATTCCCTCCACAGCGACCGGAGAAAAACTGATCCATCCGCTAACCAGTTCTTTCACCCGAAGAATATCTACTTTGTAAAAGTGTCTCATGAGAAAACCGGAAAGAAGCACACTCAGGATGAGCAAAAGGGGAAAATAGTCCGAGGGGAGCGAGATATAACGTATCTGCGGGATGACCACTCTTCTTAAGTAAAGGTAAGTCACGGCCAGCATAATAGCGGCGTCGGTGAGGAAAAGTGTGGGCACGCCGATTTCAAAAAAACCATCTATACCTGCTAACAGATCAACCCAGAACGGCGCTGGTGTGAGAAAAAACCTCAGGTGCCTAAGCAGGATAAAGAGTAAGGACCAGTGAAAAACCAGCCCGGCCAGCCAGAGCCATTTGGCCCCTCCATAAACCGGCCGCTCTCCTTTTAATTCCATCTTCGTGTTCCGGAACAAGGAACGGAACAGAAGGGCCTCCAGGGCCATCCTGCCGATCACTCCCACCCCATTGTAGGGGTTATCGAAAAAATTGGTCTTGATCCACGGCAAGGATTTCTGCTGCCCGCAGGTTGTGGGAATGCGGAAAGGTACTGGCGACCTTCCCCACTGGACAAGGCGATATATAAAACCGATAAGGAACGCGCCAAAGGCTATATAGGGAATTACGATTCCGAAAAGATAACTCCAGTTGGCCCCCCCCACCCCCCCGAGAGGTATCAGAACAAGAATGGCCACGGCCAAAAGGGGGAACCATATATTCATAAGGCCTTCTCCCGCTTCACCTTAATAAGTCCTGGCGACCGTTCATACACTTCCCCTCGCAGCTTTTTTCTCATAGGTCTTATTTATTCTCTGCCAAACTTCTTCCTGTCTGTTTTTCAGCTCTTTAATTTTGATTTCGTTGATCTTCTCCCGGCAGACCATGTACATATCGAAGGAAAGAAGGGTTAATTGATCCACCTCAGAGTCAAATTCATTTAACTCTTTAAAGAGGCGGTTCCCCTGGATTTCATCTTTTAACTCAAGGCTAACGATTTTTTTGAGAGAGGGGATAAAGGAAATAGCCTGGGAGGGAGAAATTTGCTGAACTGCCTGAATCTGGATGATGGGGTTGAGAAAAGGTAAAACTTTTTCTTCCTCCATACCCCCAACCAGCTCTCCATACAACCCCTCAAGGGATTCAAGGATCGTGGAGCCTACCGGGTTGGCAAAACGATCTCCCGTTTTTCTTAAAAAAATTTGGGAGTCTGTCGGGTAGGAGTTCAGAACCTCATCGAACCATTTTGTCAGAATGGATAATTTTTTCTGCGATAAAAGTCCCCTCAGGCCCACTTCTATCTCCCGGTAAAGGATATTCCTGCGCTTTCAGAAATTTCTTCCCTGACCATCTCCCCCGGTGATGGCTATATCTATTTCTGGAGCCTTCGTAAGAGAGTTCCGGATGATGCAATGCTGAGCCGCCCTAAGGAAAGCGGCCTCCCGCGCTCCCGGATCCTGGGGCAAAGAGACATCCACGGTGACGGCTCCAATCCTCTTCTGGCCTTTTTCCTCCACGATGTTGTAAACCAGGTTCATCTCCATTCCCTCACAGGAAAGGCCGGAGGTTTGCCCATACAGAAGCATATGCATTCCCATACAGCCGCCCAACGCCGCCGCCAGGAAATCAGCCGGAGATGGTCCGCGATCTCCCCCTTTGGCCTCTCTGGGCATATCCATCAGAAACCTGTGCCCCCGCACCTGGATCGAAAAGCATAGCCCTTTCTCGTGCCTAATGGTCATCAGGTTCATCTTGAACCTCTTAGCCGGAAATTAAAAAGGGAAATTCCCCTTTATATCCGCCGGAAGGCTGGCCAACGTTTAAGGGTAAAAACCAGCGCCTTTTCGAAAAGAGGCCGGGAGTATCCCGCCTCCCTTTTTTTAAAATCTTGGTTTCAGACGCAGCCTGTAGGCTTGGCTAATCCGGCCAGTTTGCACGCCCCCTTGGCAGGTCCCGAGGGAAAGAGCTGGTAGATTTTTTTCAGGTCAAAACCGGTTTCTTTACAGAGCTTCCGGATCATCGGCGCAATGCCGAACTGCTGGTAATAATTTCTTAAATAATTAATCACCTTCCAGTGCTCTTCGGTTAAGGTGCCTTCGATGCCTTCTTCTTTGGCATAAGCCTTGGCAAACTCCTCGTTCCACTTGTCTAATTCCTGAAGGAAACCATCTTCATCCACGTCATAAGATTTTCCTGCTAATTCGATTATGGGCATCCTGAAATCCTCCTCTTTCTATTGATAATTGACCATTGATGAACTCGTAAAAAGTCGAAATTCAATATAATTCGTCATTCCGGCGAAAGCCGGAATCCAGTTATTTCAAGGAGTTCTGGACTCCCGCTTTCGCGGGAGTGACGGCTTTCTTTATTTTTTACGAAACCATCATTATTGCCTATTGATTATTGATAATTGCCCTTCATAGAACTCAGAATTTAGAATAACTTCTTCTGACTCCCGACTTCTGTCTTCTGGCTTCTGTTTTCCCCTCTAAACTGCCAGTTCTTTATATAAGGCCGGACGCCGTCTTTTTAAAAAAAATCCTTGCGGATTCTCCCTCACTTTTTTAAGCTCGGCTCCTTTAAGATCAGCAAAGATCATTTCTTCTCCGCCATCGCCGTTCGCCGCCATCACTTCCCCCCGGGGATTTAAAATGAGGGCCGTTCCCGGGAAAGCTAAACCCGATTCCGTCTCACCCGTTTGATTGCAGGCCACTACATAAGCGCTGTTGTCATAAGCCCGCGCCGTAAGATAACGCAAGAAGCGCTCTTTTTTATCGGCGGGGGTCTCCCGCGGCGAAGCGTGGGGCATAAAAATAATCTCTGCGCCCTTCAGGGCCAGCAGCGTGCTTAGCTCCGGAAAATGGGCGTCGAAGCAGAGTTCCATGCCAAATGTACATCCGGCAAATTGAAAAACCGGCCAATCCCCGCCGGGTTGATAAACCCCTTCTTCCGGTGGGCCTAAATGGAGCTTGCGGTAAATCCCCAATAGTCCCTCCGGGCTGGCCGCAAAATGGCTGATAAAAAATCTTCCTTCTGGTCCTTCCTCTGCTAACCCGGCCAGGATTAAAAGGCCGTGCTCTCTGGCCATCTTCAAAACCGCCTGGGTGATTGGCCCGGGTATTTTCTCGGCAAAGGAAAGCATATTTTGCCGCAGGCTGTACCCGCTGATGTTCAGTTCCGGGAAACAGACAATCTGCGCGCCTTGATCAGCTGCCCGGCGCACAAAGGATTCCATCCGGGCCAGGTTCTCCGCTTTCTTCCCCACTTTGGATTCCATCACCACTGCCGCTACCCGGATGTCTTCCATTTCCCTTAAACAACCGCCATCGTGTTTTTTTTGCCCAGGCGATATTTTCGGGCTTTCTCCACCAGGGCATGACTCCATTCCCCGGTTCCCAGGGCATGAATGTGGGAAAAAGTGGCCAAAACATTCTTGCAGCAGAGCCCGTCCTTCTTCCCGTCGATGCCTGCTCCTCGTTTCATGGCATAGGCGAGATAAGCTTCGTCTTCCCGCAGCCAGAGGAGGCGCGAGTAATGAAACTCGTGGCCTTTTAAAACCAACCCCACTGGAAAAAACGGATTTTCTTTTTCAATTTCCCAAAGGGTATAGCCATGTCCCTGGGGCCGCCTCTCCATCTGAAAAGCCACAGGTAATACTCCGGCCATGGGAAAATTCTGGCCGGAAATAACCAGGCTCTCCCCCAGGTACATCAACCCGCCGCATTCCGCATAGACTGGCAGGCCGTTTTCCACGGCTTGGCGAAGAGAATTACGAAAGCTAATGTTTTCAGTTAGGCGTTTAGCATGCGTTTCCGGAAATCCTCCGCCGATGTAAAGAGCATCCACCGGCGGCAGTTCTTTTTCCTGCATCGCGCTTACTTCAATTACTTTGGCCCCGCGGTCAGAAAGGGCCTGTAAATTTTCCGGATAATAAAATTGAAAGGCTGAATCCTTAACTACCCCTATGACCGGCTTATCTGAACTTGTTCCGTGCTCACCAAGAACCGTTTTTTCTTCCCTGATCCCGGAAATTCGGACAACCCGCCATGAGTTTTTTTCGGCGATCTCCCAAAGTTGATCTAGGTTCAGATACTTTTCAGCTACCTCCATCGCTCTTTTCAGAGCATTTTGCACACGGGCATGCTCTTGCGGAGGCGTAAGCCCCAGATGCCTTTCGGGAAACGGAAAATCCTCCATCCGGGGAACGGCCCCCATGACTGGAAGGTGGCAAATTTTCTCAATGGACCTCCGCAAAATATCTTCGTGCCGGCTGCGGGCCACCTGGTTAAGGATCACGCCCCGGATGTCCACCTCCTGGTCCAATTTCTGGCACCCCAAAACCATGGCCGCGGCTGTCCGGGTTACTTTATTGCAGTCAATAATCAGGATGACCGGCGCGCGGAGGAGCTTGGCCAGCTCAGCGGTGCTGTGGCTTCCTCCGCCATCCACCCCGTCATAAAGGCCCCGGTTGCCTTCGATCAAAGCGATATCAGCTGCTTTAGCATTCTGCCAGAACGATCGCTGGACTTCCCTGCCTCCCATTAAAAAAGTATCCAGGTTGTGGCAGGGATTCCCGGCAGCCACCGAAAGCCAGGCGGCGTCTATGTAATCCGGTCCTTTTTTAAACGAGGCTACTTTCTTACCGCGTCTATTCCAGGCCGCGGCCATGCCGAGGGAAAGCGTGGTCTTCCCCGCTCCCCCCCGCAAAGCCGCAATGACCAGCCGAGGAATTGCCCCGTTCATAATTTTATAAAGCTACTCTTTTGGGAAAAATTCGGCGAGCATAACATACGTGGTGCTGCCGCTGGACCAATACTTCAGGGTTCCCTCGTCAAGCAGTTCTTTCACCGCATCTTGAATCGCATGGCGATCTTCATTGGGAAGCCCCTTCACTACTTCCTTCACGTAATATTTTTTCTTATCCCCTTTGGATTTTTCCCGAAGATATTCCAATACTTTTTCTTTGGTCTCTGCGCTCATTTTCAACCCCACTTAAATTGGGTAGTGGTGCGATAGGTTTCCGAAGCCGTGGTGAAGTCATCAATGTGCTTATCAGTGAATTCAATCCCCGTCAAACGGAAGAACCTTTCCCAGCCGATGCGGTTAATCCATTCTCCCATACGCTCATGCTTGCGGGCGTGTTTGGCGTAGGTTTCCACGATATTCTTCACGGCCGCCACCGTCTCCGGCCATCTTGGCGGGTTGTTGGGCAGGAAGGGAACGGCCAATTTGGAAAACATGGGCGCACTCCGGGCATTGGAAACTTTGCCGCCGACCCAGATGGAAATTCCGTCGTTTTCCGGATCTGCCAGGGGAAGAGCCGGACAGACCGTATAACAGTTTCCGCAATACATGCACTTATCTTCGTTAATGGTCACACTCTTGGTTTTGGGGTCAGGTCGGATCGCTCCGGTTGGGCAGGAGGCCACTGTTGTGGGAATCTCGCAAACGTTGGGCACCCGGGAATGGTCCGGCTTGGGTACCGTGCGGTGGATCCCCAGGATGGCGATGTCCGAACAGTGCACTGCCCCGCACATGTTCAGGCAGCAGGCCAGGGCGATGCGCACCTGGGAGGGCATGGTCATGGTGGAGAAATACTCGTGGAGTTCGTCCATGACCGCTTTCACCGGCCCGGAAGCGTCCGTTGCCGGCGTATGGCAGTGAACCCAGCCCTGGGTATGCACGATATTGGTTACGCAATGGCCGGTCCCGCCGACCGGGTATTTTTTGCTTTTCAATTCGGCTATCAAAGGTTCAATCTTCGCTTTATCAGTCAGGAGAAACTCAATATTGTGCCGGCTGGTGAAGCGCAGAAAGCCATCGCAATACTTTTCGGCGATTTCGCAGATCTCCCGGATATGATCCGTGCTCATCAGCCTGGGTGAACCAGCGCGCACGGTGTAGATCTCTTCACCGGTTTCGCCCACATGTTTCAGCAGGCCCGGTTGGAGAATTTCATGGTATTGCCATTTCCCGTAATTCTTCTGAATCACCGGCGGCATGAAATTTTTATAGTTGGGCGGTCCAATATCCGTTTTGGCCATTTTTACTTTACCTCCTTCTTGATATCTTCGGGCCAGAAGAACACATAGGGGTTCGTTCGCGGGTTCTTGACCATCTGGGGAACCGGTTTTAACCCTATGTCCTTAAGAAATGTTCGCATGCCCAGCCGATTGATCAGCTCTCCCACTCTTTCCCGCATCTTGCCGTGTTCATCCCACCAGTCAAGGATCTTTAAAATCAGGTCTTTCAACTCCTGATAGGGAGGCTCCAGTTTCATGAAAGGCACGATGACCGTGGAAAGCAGCGCGCCCTGGACAATGGGGGCCTTGCCGCCGATCAGCAGGGTGGCGCCCTTTTCTTTTCCCTGGCGCAGGGCCTTGGGCATCATGTTGATGCAATGCATGCAGCGGGTGCAGTCGGCATCTTCAATCGCCAGCGTTTTCGCCTTTTCATCCCAGGTCATGCATTTTGTCGGGCAGAGGTCCGTGATCTCAGCTTTGACATCCAGTCCGGCGGTCGCATAGGCCTGAACTTCTTTTTGGTCGATCTGGATCTTACCCTTCCAGGTGCCGATAATCGAAAAATCCGACCGGGCGATGGAAGCGACGCAGTCATTGGCGCAGCCCGAAACTTTGATTTTGAATTTGTAAGGGAACATCGGGCGGTGCAGCTGATCCTGAAAACTCATGGTGATGTCATAACAGATATTTAGGCTGTCGATGCAGGCCCATTCGCAACGGGCCGGGCCGACGCAGGCGCTGGGAGTCCGCAGAGCCGACCCTGACCCCCCCAGGTCAAACCCGGCGTCGGAGAGATCATCAAAACAGGACTGCAAATGGTCGGTGGTGGTTCCCAGCAAAATGATGTCTCCCGTAGAGCCGTGCATGTTGGTCAGACCGCTGCCGTGTTTGTCCCAGATGTCGCAAAGTGTCCGTAGAGCCTTGGTTGTGTAGAACCATCCCGTCGGGTGGTTGACCCGCATGGTGTGGAAGTGCTCCACGCCCGGGAATAAGTCCGGCCGATCGGAGTATCTTCCAATCACTCCTCCCCCATACCCTTTGACGCCCACGATGCCTCCGTGCTTCCAATGCCCGATCTTTTCTTTATAGGAAAGCTCGAGCTGACGCAAGAGGTCTTTGGCCATGGGCTTTTTTTCGGCGGCCTGCTTCATGTCTTTCACAAAGCTCGGCCATTCCCCTTTTTCCAGCTCATCCAAAAACGGGGTTTCTGATTTAGCCATTTCTTTCTCCTCCATTTTTTATTTCAATCACGCCCTAAAAACTGAAACGATAAACAACCTTACTTGTTGGATTCGTAAAAAGTCCTTTTTGTCCCATTTTCGTCATTCCCGCGAAAGCGGGAATCCAGAAAGTAGGCTGGATTCCGGGTCAAGCCCGGAATGACAGAGGATATGAGGTTATTGTAAATATACGCAAAATAATTTGTCGCTATGTAAAATAACAAGCTTTGATCTTTTTTGAATAGTAAACAGGCTGGGTCAAAAAACTTTTATTTGAGCGAAACCCATATAAAATCTATTTTTTTATAATATCCAATGCTCCTCCTGAAGTCAAGGTTTTTCCCTTTGAAGCATTCCTCTGGGGCATAAATTCTCTAAAAATTTCTTGGGCGAAGTGATCAGCCGGTTAAGGCCCAATTTTTTCTGATCAATACCCAGGGCCATCCCTAACAACTGCGTAATATAAAAAACCGGGAGCCTTATTTTCTCCCCCAATTCCCGCTCGATCGCCCGCTGTTTGGCATCCAGCATAATGGGTAATGCGAAAGATCCAGACCTTTCCCTCCTCCAGGTAAAAAGCCGAATTCCCCGTGTTCCCGGCTAAAAAAACAAATCGATTCTTCTCATAAAAACGGGGAGTGGAAAGAGAGAGAAAATCCTTTTTTCCCTCGGGTAGCTGCCTTTAAAAATCCCCCTCGGTGAAATGCCAGGAAATCTCCACCCTCTCCCCCCGAAAAAGAAGAATAGGGAAAAACTTTCCCCTTATTCGGAACCGCCTTGAATCTACGAGGCTATCTTCCTGCCCGGCTGCAGCTTCTTGCGCAAAACGGCCTTGATCACTTCCATCGATATAAAGACTACTAGACCAAAGGCAAAAACGATCCCAAGATCGGAAACGGTGGGCATTTGAATTCCAAACGCTTCTCGCACCGAGGGAATTTGAATCAGGATGGCAATCAGGATCACTTCCCATAAAATGGCAATGAGGAGCCATTTATGGGGCGGGGCCTTAAAGATGCTGTATCTCATGGAGCGGAAGTTGAGGGCGATAATAATCTCAATAGCAATGAAAAGGAAAAACATCTCTGTCCGGGCGTGGGTAATATCGTTTAGCTCGTGAAAAAAGAGGAAGGCAAAGAGAGGGATCTCAATGACCAGGGCCATGAGTATGAAGGCTTTTACGTCCCAGGAAAAGACGCTCTCTTTTGGGTCGCGCGGCGGCCGCTGCATGATGTCCGGATCAGGAGGAGCGACCCCTAAAGCCAGGGCCGGAAGCCCATCGGTCGCCAGGTTGATGTACAGGATGGCTGCGGGGAGGAGAGGAAGATACTCCGGCCCCATGAATAAAACAAATCCTCCGATCACGGCCACTTCGGTAATGTTGCATCTCAGGAGGTAGGTGAGATATTTTTTAATATTGTCATAGATCCATCTTCCCCGCTCAATGGCAGTTACAATGGTGGCAAAGTTATCATCGCTCAGGACCATATCCGCTGCTTCTTTGGTCACCTCGGTTCCTGTAATCCCCATGGCAATGCCGATGTCGGCCTGTTTGAGGGCCGGAGCATCGTTGACTCCGTCGCCGGTCATGGCGACGACTTCCCCTTGTTTCTTCCAGGCTTTTACGATCTTTAATTTATCCGAAGGGGAGACTCGAGCATAAACCGTGACCTGACAAACAATCTTCTCAAACTCCTCATCGCTCATCTTTTCCAGTTCTTCTCCGGTGAGCACCTTGTCGCCGTCCTTGTAAAATCCGATCTCCTTGGCCACGGCCACGGCCGTTAGCTTATGGTCTCCGGTAATCATAATGGGTTTAATGCCCACCTGCCTACATACTTTGGTGGCCTCAATCGCTTCTTCCCGCGGGGGGTCCATCATGCCCACTATGCCCAGAAAGATCAAATCCTTTTCAATAAAATCCTCGCTGTAGCCGGTTCCATCGGGAAGATCCCGGTAAGCAATCCCCAGGGCCCGCAAAGCCGCCTGGGCCATCTCCTCGTTTGCCCGCAATATGTCCGCTTTTTCCTCTCCAGGGAGGTTTCTCCAGCCTCCGTCTTCAAGAATATAAGGGCATTTTCCCAGGATAACCTCCGGAGCTCCCTTCATGAAAGCGACCTTTTTCCCATCGGGCATTTGATGGATGGTCGTCATTCTTTTCCTCTCGGAGCTAAAAGGAATTTCCTCAATCCTGGGGTTCTCCAGCTTTATTTCATGGATCGAAAGGCCGGCTTTGGCTGCGGCTACAACCAGGGCCCCCTCGGTGGGATCTCCTTTGATCAACCATTTTCCGTTCTGCTGATGAAGGTCGGCGTCACTGCATAAAATCCCTGCCTGCAAAAGCATTCGTAAAGAGTTGCTCTTGGTGATTTCCACTGGATCTGCTCCTTTAAACTCACCCACGGGGTCATAACCAATTCCGCTCACCTCCACTATTTTGCCCTTGGCGAAGATCTTTCTGACGGTCATCTCTCCTTTGGTGAGGGTCCCGGTCTTATCAGAGCAGATGACTGTGGTGCATCCCAAAGTCTCGACCGCGGGCATTTTTCTTATTAGCGCATTTTTTTTGGCCATCTGATGCATCCCGATGGCCAGAGCTCCTGTTACAATGGCTGCCAGCGCCTCAGGAACTGCTGCTACAGCGAGGGCCACAGTAAACATCACCATGGTGATGACGAATTGCAGGTCTATTTTGCCCCAGATCGCTTCCCTGAAGATGCTGATTCCGGCAACCAGGATACAGATCGACACGGCGACGATACCCAGCCATTTTCCGATCTCTGCCGTTCTCTTTTCCAGAGGAGTCTTCTCAATCTCCACACTCGTAACTTCCTCGGCGATTTTGCCAAATTCCGTATTCATGCCGGTGGAAGTGACGACTGCTTTCCCTCGTCCATAAGTAACGGTGGTCCCGGTGAAGATCATGTTTTTGCGATCGCTGACCCGCACCTCTTCAGATGAAGGCTGAATATTTTTGCTCACTGGCACGGACTCCCCTGTTAGCGGAGCTTCATCGCATCTCAATGAATGGCTTTCCACCAGGCGGGCGTCGGCCGGGATCTTATCTCCCGCTTCCAGGAGCATTATGTCTCCGGGGACAAGTTCTTTCGAGGGAATATCCGCTTCCCGCCCTCCTCTTAAAACGGTAATGGTTGGAGAGAGCATCTTCTTCAAAGCATCCAGGGCCCGCTCGGCGCGGTACTCCTGAATAAACCCCAGGACTGCGCAAAAGACGACGATCACGGCGATGATGGCTGCATCCACCAGCTCCCCGATCAGCGCCGAAAGCCCGATGGCCACGAGAAGAATGACAATGAGAATATTCTTGAACTGGTTGAAAAAAATAGCCCAGGGGGAAACCCCTTCTTCTTTTTTAAGCTCGTTATAGCCGTACTTTTCCAGCCTCTTCTGGACCTCGTCGGCGGTCAAGCCATTATGGCTATCCGTATTCAGTTCTTTAAGCACTTGTTCCGCCTCAAGAGCATGCCATACTGCTTTTTCCATTTTCTCTCCTCACCAAGGGAAATATTTTATTACCTGGACTGAAATACCCATAAAGTTTAACGAACTTTTGCAAAATGTCAATTTTTTTCAGAATCCTCTAAAATCATTGAAAAGCGGGCCACTCTTAGGAGATAGGATGGAGGTCTAATAAAAAAATACCCAAAATCTCAATTTTCTTTATAAGAAAGGGGCGACCAAAATCGCCCCTCCCCTACCGGATTTTCTTTCTCTCTTTTTTTCAGAATTTAGGCGCCGGGAAAAGAACTCCGCCGAAGATGAGGTAGGCCAGAAGGAGCGTCCAGAAGATGTTGAAGAGCTGCGCTCCCAGAAAGGCCGCCGCCGGCCTTCCCCCGCCCATCTTGAACAGATCAACGAAACGAGTCTCCAGCCCGATACAGGTAAAGGCCATGGCAAACCACCAGGTTCGTAGGTGCGTCAATTGCCCCTTCACCGCATCGACCGTCTTGGGTTCTAAGTAGAAGGAGAAAATAAGGGAGGCGATCATAAACCCGAGGACGAATTTGGGAAAGCGAAACCAAATTTCGATTGCCCCGGGTCTCTCGCCGGGAGCAGCCTTTTTAAAGGTCCAGACGATGGCCAGAATAAAAGCGGCAAACCCGATCAGCACGTTCTGGGACATCTTGACGATGACCCCGATCTTCATGGCCGATTCGCTCACCAGGGCCCCGGCAGCCACCACGGAGCCGCTCGTATCCAGAGTTCCTCCCAGCCAGGCCCCGCCTACCATATGATCCATGCCGGTTCCTTTGATAATCCAGGGCATGATCACCATCAGGGGCACGGCGCACACCAGGATAATCGAAGTCACGTAGCTCAGCTTCTTCGGGTCCCCTTTAACTGCCCCCGCAGTGGCGATGGCCGCGGAAACACCGCAGATGGAGACTCCGCTGGCCAGAATGGCCGAAAACTCTTCATCCACTTTCAGTTTCCGGGCGAACCAGTAACATGCATACCAGACCACCCCGACGACCAGGAGACCCTGGATAATCCCGTATCCTCCGGCCTGGATGATCTCTCCGAACAGAATCCCCGATCCCAGGATTACCAGGCCGGTCTTGATGTAGTATTCCGTCTTGGCTGCGGCCATCAGCCAAGCAGGAACTCCGAATACGTTGCTGATAACCAACCCAATAAAAAGGCACCAGAGGACGTACTCCAGCCCATAGTAAAGAATCGTATAATTCCCCGCCAGGAATTGGGCAATGAAGGCAATGATGAAAATGACCGGGAACCCGCCGATGAACTTCCCGATTTCAATCCTCATGGCCTTAGCGCCAATTGTGGCCAGGACCAAGTAGAAAATCAGGATATAGAAACCCGCCAGGATATTTTCCCCGGCAAAGACTTTGTCCAGGAGGTTCCCCGCCTCTCCCCGCACGCTGCGAACAAGGGGGGCCACCTTCTTTTTAAGACCTTCGTCCTTGGCCTTCTTGGCGGCCTCATCCAATTTCTTGAGGACCTCGCCCACCGCTTTCCGGTTTTGGGCCTCCGCGGCGGCTTTCAGGGCCACCATTTGTTCCTGAAGCGCCTGTTCGCCTTTTTGCCCGGCTTCCTTGGCCAGCCTTTCCACCATGGGCATCTTCTCAGCCATAAAGGAAGCGAATTCTCCATCCGTCGTCCATTTGAACTTAACGCTCGTAAGCTTCAGGCCCGTCAAGGTCAAAATGATAATGAGAAACCCGATCCAAACAGCAAGCCATTCATCCTTCTTCCATAATGAAGACCAATCAATCCCTTTGTTTGCCATTTTCCCCTCCTCTTCGTTAAGAACTTGGAAAGTTTAGTTCACCCGGGCATTAAAGGACTTCCCTCTTCGAAACTTCCCCTATATTTTTTTGATCACCTCCTTTATTGAACATTATGGAAATGAAGTTGCTAGTCAAGGGAAGAAAAAGTTCCGTTAATCTTCCCTCAAAAAAGGCCCACCACGAAAAAGCGAGGAAATTATACCACCCGGATGAAAAACTGCAATAAAATATTTTCCTTGCCACCATTCGCTTTTTGTGGTCCCGAATGAGGTTCTTGCAAATCTCAAAATCTGGTGCTCAATCGTCATTCCGAACCCCGGGCTATGAATAGGGATCCTGTAAAGTGAAGGGAGGCGCCCATTAAAAGGGGAAAATAACAATTGACATCATTGTCCAAAAAAATGTAGGATAAATTCTTCAAGTCGTAAAGAGTTTAAGGTTGGAATAATAAAGCCGCAGAGCTCTTGAAAGCTTATACGGCTTTATTGTTATGATCGACCCGGTTCCTCTCCTGTGCAGCAACGCAGAACCGCGGATGCATAATTATTCAACAAAGTCCTCATTGATGAGGGTGAGGAGAAAAAAGGGAGGCTGACATGAATAAGAACCTGTACATCGGAAATTTGTCAATTGAAATCACAGAAGAGGACCTGAAAGCCAACTTTTCCGCGATAGGAAAAGTGGTGTCCGTAACCCTCATCAAGGATAAGTACACCGGTTTAAACAGAGGATTCGGGTTTGTCGAAATGGGCAGCGAAAAGGAAGCGCAAGAGGCTATCCAGAAGTTCAATGGAGGCCAGCTCCTCGGAAACACCATCACAGTCAATGAAGCCCGCCCTAAAAGAGATGATAGGAGCCCAGGTCCCAGCGGCAATCGGGGAAGTGGAGGATTCCGGGGGAGCCGCAGCGGCGGCGGAGGGGGCCGGAGATATTAGGCCATTTTCTGACAAATTTCCAGCAAGAAACTAAGAATCCCAAATAATTGGCAACTTGCAAATTTGATGAAATTGTAAAAAGTCTGCAATTGCGCCTTTCTGTCATTCCGGCCCCGTATCAAGTACGGGGTAAACTCCAGCCGGAATCCAGTTCTTTCAAATAGTTATAAGTTCTCTGGACTCCGGTTTTCACCTGTCTGCCAGGCACAGGCAGGCCGGAGTGACGGCTTTGCTGATTTTTTACGAGTTCATCAATTCTTGTTCCGCCCATACTATTTAAGGAGGAAGATTTAAGATCGAAGATGAAAATACTGGAACGCCTTTTCAACAACAAACCATCACAAGAGAAAAAGACAGAAATGAGCCGCAATGATGCCTGCTGGTGTGGCAGCGGGAAGAAATATAAGCGCTGCCATCTGGAAAAGGATGCGCACAAAATCAGGATGAAAGGCGGTTTAGGACGAAAAAGGATGTAGAATCTGACTTGGTTACAGACCGAATTATCATTGAAAAAATGATTTCTCCTGATATAAAATCCTCCTGATCTTAAAAAGAAAGGAAATGACCATGCCCAAAATACTGCTCATTCAGGGAAGCAACATGAGCCTGCTGGGGATTCGTCAGCCGGAGATTTACGGGAAGACCACGGCAGCCGAATTGGACAAAATGATGCAGGACTATGGTCAGGCCAAAAAGTTCAACCTGGATATTTTCTACACGAATTCCGAAGGTGAATGCATTGACCGGATCATCAAAGCCTATTACGACAAGGTGGATGTTCTGGTGATGAATCCGGGAGGGTTCACTTACGCCAGCCAGGCCATTCGCGACACCATCAAAGGGGTCAAGATTCCCTACGTGGAAATTCACCTATCCAATCATTATGAGCGGGGTATCCATTCGGTGATCGCCCCGGCTGCTCAGGGGATTATCATGGGACTGGGAATTCAGGTCTATTTCCTGGGCCTGGATGCAGCCCTACACCTTCTGGAAAAGAAGAAATAAATATTTTCCCGCTTGAAACCGCATCCCCCCCGACCCTCTGTCTTTCATCAAGGGCTCTGCGGATGGTATTGGCCAGGTTATTATAATCAAAAGGTTTCATGACAAACTCTTGCACCCCCAACACTTTGGCTTTTATCTCGTCCATTTGTTCATTAAAGCCCGTGCAAAGAATTACCGGAAGATCATGTCGAATGCGCAAAAGTTCCCGGGTCAGCCTGGCGCCAGTCATGTTGGGCATGGTCATATCCGTGACGACCAAATGAAACTTATCCGGCTGCTTCCTAAATAAGTCCAGAGCTTCAAGGCTGTTCGTTCTTGTAACCACCTCATAACCGAGGCGCTCGAGCATCTTCTTCCCTAAATCCGCCAGAACCTGTTCGTCGTCCACAAAGAGAATCCGCTCACGTCCCCCGAGAGGAAGGGATTCCGCCTTCTGGATTTCCCCCATTTCTTTGACTTTTTCCACACAGGGAAAGTACACCTGGAAAGCGCTGCCCTTTCCCGGTTCGCTGGAAACCGTGATCGCCCCCCCATGGCTTTTGACGATGTTCTGAACCACGGCCAACCCGAGCCCTGTTCCCTCGCCAACCTTTTTGGTGGTGAAGTAGGGGTCAAATATCTTCTCTAACACGTCAGGCGCCATGCCATGCCCTGTGTCGCTCACCGTCAGGCGGATGTACGGCCCCGGAAGAACATCCGTATTTTGCCCGGCCGTATTTGCGCCCATCTCCAAGTTAGTAAGGCTTACCTCCAGCACACCCCCATTTTCTCCCATGGCATGAGCGGCATTGGTGCAAAGATTCATCAAAACCTGGTGGATCTGGGTGGGATCTGCTTTGATGATTCCTGTATTGCTTTCTATTTTCTGCCGGACCTCGATGGTGGAAGGTAAAAAAGCTCTGAGAACTTTCAAGGTCTCCTTGACAATGGGAGTAATCTCCACCGGTTTTCTTTCTTGCTCGCTCCGGCAGCTGAAAGTGAGAATCTGATTCACCAGGTCTTTGGCCCGATGACTGGCTTTAAGCACCGTTTGCAGATTAAGTAGCGCTGTCGATTCTTCGGGAATACCGTAACTGGCCAGCTCGGTGAACCCTATGATGACGGAAAGGATGTTGTTGAATTCATGAGCCACCCCGCCCGCCAGTATGCCTATGGCCTCCGTCTTCTGGGCCTGGATTAATTGATCTTTAAGCTTTTTCTCCTCGGAGATGTTTTCCATGATCGCTTGGACGCTAAAAATCCGCCCATCTTTATCCCGGATGGGTGTTAAATGACAACGAAGATAAACCTCCTTAACCCATTTAACCATATATAGGCTTTCGAAGACGCTTCCTTCTCCCGACTTGAAGCAGCACCGGACATTATGGGCAATTCCCGCTTCCACCAGAGGCGGAAAATTCAGCATATTCATGGCCCGGATATCTGCCTCAGGAGGAAAGCCGAGCATGGTTATGAAGGCTGGATTGGAGTCAATGATTTGGCCCTGCGTGTCTATGGAAACAATCCCCAGGGGCACTTTTTCGACCAGCAATCGATGCCGTTCCTCGCTTACCTGCAGTTTTTCCCCGATGATCTTTTTGCTGGAAAGGAGCTGCCCATGGCCATCGTTTGAGCACAGCCGGGATGGATTATGCTCATGGACCCTACAGAAGCACTCCTGGCGATCGCCAAAAATCTGATCCGCCCTCAAACAGTTGCTTAAGTTAATCATTTAAAACCCTCCCAAGAGGAAGATTCCCTTCTGCAAACAATGAAGCATGATGGTTTCGTAAAAAGTCCATCTGCGGCGTTGCGTTTCACCTTCGTCGTTGCAGCGTACCTGTAAGTACGCTTCACTCCTCAGATTTTGCGCGCCTTGCATCTTAGGCTTTTTACGAAACCATAGTTCTGATGACTTTTTACGAGATCACCAAGCACGGTCAGATCATTAGGAATTACGATTGAGCTCGAATATCCCATGGATATCTAAAATTAAGCCCACCCGTCCATCGCCCATGATGGTCGCACCCGCCACTCCCTTGGTCTTCTTCAGCATTTCTCCCAGATTTTTTATGACCACCTCCTGTTTCCCGATGAGATCATCCACCATGAACCCTTTTAAACAACCATCATTCTCAACAACAACGGTTAGAGCCTCCCAGGGTTCTTTGTTCTTAGGCCGGACATTCAATAATTCATAAAGTCTGATCAAAGGCATCAGGGTCTTCCGGGCCTTGATCATGGTACCTTTGTTCTGGACAGTGGAAATATCCTCCGGGCGAGGCCGCAGGGTGTCCTTGACGAACACCGTGGGGATAATATATTTTTCTTCTCCTATTCTGACGATGATTCCATCCATAATGGCCAGGGTGAGCGGGACTCGAATTAAAAACCGGCAACCCTTCCCCTCGACTGAAAAAATCTCCACTTTCCCTTTCAACTTTTCAATGGTCTTTTTGACTACATCCATCCCCACTCCGCGCCCGGAGACATCGGTTACTTTCTCGGCCGTGGAAAAACCGGGTTCGAAAATGAGGTTGTCGATTTGATAATCGGTCAGTTGCGTTTCTTCCGAGATTAAGTTGCGCTCCCTGGCCTTCTTGATAATTTTAGGGCGATTGAGCCCCTGGCCATCGTCTTCAATCTCAATGACCACATTTCCGCCTTTTTGGTAAGCCCGCAAAAATACCCGGCCGGTCTCTAATTTACCGGCCTCCCTACGTTTTTGGGGGGTCTCGATGCCATGGTCGATGGAATTGCGAATCATATGCACCAAAGGCTCATAAAGGGCATCCACCATGTTCCGGTCAATTTCGGTTTCTTCTCCGGTCATGATTAAATCCACTTGCTTTTCTGATTTCTTAGCCAGATCCCTGACCAACCGGATCATCTTCTGAAAGGTCTGACGGATGGGGACCATTCGCAAATTCATGGAAATTTTCTGAAGATCTGTGGTGATCCTTTTGAGATGAGCAAAATCGCTGGTTAATTTCTGATCGTGTAGCGTGGAGAAAACGGGGTTCTGCTGGACCAGGGATTGGGCAATGACCAATTCGCCGATCATGTCCACCAGATTATCCAGCTTGGAAGTGTCCACTTTAATAGTGGCCTCTGTTGATTGAGCCGGGATATTTTTCTGTTCCCGCAGGGCCTCGATGACCTGCTTGGGTTTGGCTTTATTCTCCTTAATGAGGATTTCACCAATTTTTAGATTGCTTTTGCCATCTGCCTGCTTTCTTAAAGCCTCGGAAACGTCCTCCTGGGAAATGATGCCTTTGGCGCTCAAGATTTCCCCCAGAGGCAGGTTTACGGTTTGATCCGGCTCGTCTGGCAATTTAGGCTGAGGAGGCGCCTGATCTAAAAAGCCGCCCGCTTGCAGAATTTTAATTCTTTCCAGGTATGTCTCTAACTGGAAATCTGAAGGTTTGAGCTTACCCGATTCAACCTGGCTCTTCAAATCCAGAATCATATTTTTTAAAAGATCCACTGCCTCCAGGATAAAATCGATAATTCCTCGATGGATTTGCAGCCTACCATTTCGGGCATTATCTAAAAGGGATTCCACCGCATGGGCAAATTTATTAATATCCTGGAGGTTTAAAAAACCGGAAACTCCTTTGATGGTATGGAAAGGCCTGAAGATGTTATTGATGCATTCTTTATCATCCGGATTCTGTTCCAGGTTTATGATATTCAATTCAATTGTATTCAAATGTTCCAGAGCTTCGGTTATGAAATCGCTGTATATTTCCATATCCTGGGTGAGATTTGCAGCAGGCTCTGGAATGGATTCAACGGTTTTATTTTGACGGAGGGGCGGGCTAACTTTTACTTCCACCAGAGAACCGATCTTCCCCCAGAAGGTCTCCTCATCTTTTTCCGGCTGGGAGGGGGCGGGTTGGGAGGCGTTTCGCTGCATGATCCGGATGCCCTCCCTTAATAGATCCAGCCCCCCCGAAATATCCGGGAGGTCCCTCAGGATGATTTTTTCCACCAGGTTTTTCAGAGCGCCGCTTACGACGCCAACGGATTTTAGATTCCCTTCAGATTCTTCTTTCTCGATACATTCCAGCTTTTCCAGAATCGAACCCAGGGTGATCATATCATCGGGTTCAACCATCATCGTCAGGATAGCCAGCTGGTTGATATTCTCCAATATCTTCGATTCTGTTTCCGGCATTTTATCCTTCCCTTAATCATTTAAAAATACGGTTCAAGCTTTCATAACGGGTCATCTTCCAGAGGAAAATCTAATTTTATACTTTGTCAAATGTGATGATCTCGTAAAAAGTCTGAAAATGCGTTTTTCTGTCATTCCGGCCCCGTATCAAGTACGGGGTAAACTCCAGCCGGAATCCAGTTCTTTCAAATGGTTATAAGTTCTCTGGACTCCGGTTTTCACCCGGGTGACGACTTTTTAGGAGTTCATCAAATATGCAACCCCTACTTATGAAGTGCTTAATAATCTTTTTTGACACCAAAGAAACCGCGCATGCTATTTATCGGCGAAAAATAACTTTCCTTAAATGATAAGCTAAAATCAGTTTCCGATTCCTTTTTTTTATAAATCTTCCCTCCCATTGAGTAATTTGTTTCAGTGGTAACCGGATTTAAGTTCCGTGTTCCCCGCGCCGATAAGGAGTTCAAATTCATGAGGAAGGGTCTGCCCTATGATTCCTTTAACCCGTTTAAATAATACTCCGATGGTCATCAACCCGGACTTAATTGTTCACATGGAAGAAACTCCCGATACGATTATCACTCTTTCCAACGGGGAAAAAATTACCGTCCAGGAGAAGGTGCAGGAAGTGATTCGGCTGGTTATCGAATTCCGTCGAAGAGTTTTCAGTCCTTCCACCCCCATTGAATGACAGATGGATAAAGCATCGATCATAGGTCTTGTTTTAGGCTTCGGGGCAATACTGGGCGGCCAGGTGTTGGAAGGCGGAAGCATATTCTCCATTATGCAGATTACGGCCGGCATCATCGTTTTTGGCGGAACATTCGGAGCTGTTTTTCTTAGCTACCCCTATAATAGTGTAATAGGGGCTTTTAAGGATATCCGGGCGATCCTTAAAGAGCCGACGCACGATCCCTTAAAGATCATCGAGCAGATTACCCGTTACGCCAATAAAGCCCGTAAGGAAGGGATCCTGTCCTTAGAAAAAGAGATCAAGAACATCGAGGATCAGCTTTTGGCAAAAGCTCTGACCATGGCAGTGGATGGGATTGAGCCCCATATCATCCGCGAGGCCATCGAAACCGAGCTGGAGTATATGGATGAATACGGCAAGATGAGTTCCAAAATCTTTAAAGCCGCGGGAGGATATTCCCCCACCATCGGAATTCTAGGGGCTGTTTTGGGACTGATCCACGTGATGGAAAACCTGAGCGACCCGAGCAAACTTGGATCCGGAATAGCTGTGGCTTTTGTGGCAACTGTATATGGAGTAGGCGCCGCCAACCTGTTGTTTTTGCCGATAGCCACAAAAATGGAAGTAAGGCATCGGCACCAGATGATCCTTAAAGAAATGATCCTGGAAGGAGTGGTAGCTGTTTCCACCGGAGAAAATCCCAGATTGATTGAAGAGAAATTGCGGGCCTTCCTTCCGGAATTTCAAAATAATAAAAAAACTGACCGACCCTGATTATTTCTCATCCGGAAACCCAAGTTTTCCCCTCCCCCTTTGACGGGGGAGGGGAGGGTGGGGGTGATAAGGGGTTAAAATTTCTATGACTTCCATTTTAATCCCCCTCACCCCAACCCTCTCCCGCAAGGGGAGAGGGGGTTTCCGGATGGACACTAAATAAAAAAACAGCCGGTTCTTTATAAGACAATGCCCAGAAAAAAAAGAAAACATGAAGAAGAACATGAAAATATGGAGCGGTGGCTGGTCTCTTACGCCGATTTCATTACTCTCCTTTTTGCCTTTTTTGTCACCATGTACGCCATCTCCAGGGTTGACGAACAGAAGCTCGGCTCCGCTGTCGAATCCCTGCAAAGGGCCTTGGGGTCCCTGATCCCGGCTCAAATCTCCCAGCGCGATGCCGGGGCCTTTTCACCCAATTCAACTCCCTTTAATGTTAGCATCATAACCGTTCCGGAATTCCAGCCCAAAACTGCCGAAAGGGAGTCTTTTGAAAAATTAGCCCAAGAAATCCAAAATGAAGTAGAAAAAGTATTTCAAGGGTTGGGCAAAAACATTGCGCCGCCGGCCAGTCAAATCAAATACATTATCGACAAGAGAGGGCTGGTAATCCGCGTGCCCGAAAGCTTTTTTTTCAACTCCGGGGACGCCTCCCCCCGCCAGGAATTCATTCCGGTCCTGAATGCCCTGGCCAAATCCCTGGAAAAAATTCCCAACCACATCCGCATCGAAGGGCATACCGACAGCGTGCCGATCAACACATCCCAATTTCCCTCTAACTGGGAGCTTTCCACGGCCCGCGCCACCGCCATCGTCCGCTATCTCCTTGCCTACCATGATTTTAAACCTGGCAGAATATCTGCTACTGGTTATGCCGAGTTTCGCCCCATCGCTCCGAACACCGCCCCTGAAGGGAGAATGCAAAATAGGCGAGTGGATGTAGTAATCCTCAGCAGCAAGGAGGGAGATGCGGAACCCCGGGGAGAGAAACCGGCGTTAAAGATCCCGCCTGTTCAGTTCCCCCGGCCCAGCAGCGCGGGAAAATAGGAGAAAAGGCAGGAGCTACTCTCGGAATGGCCCTAATAGCATTTTTTTAAGGGCCTGAAATTCATCCCAATCGATGAATCCTTCCTTTTTCAATTGGATCAATCTTTCCAGCTCTTGAAGGGCTTTTTCCCTTTGCTCGCTTTTTTGCAAATCGTACTTTGGGGGAATCATCTGGTTCAGGATGAGGTCCAATTCCGAGATTTTATGATCCAGTGATATTGAGGGGAGCTGATAAAGCGGAGATAGATCTTTTCCCGGGACTTTCTTTAATGCTTTCATCTCCTCCATGGTTTCTTTCAAACGCCCCAGGAGATGCCGGTTTTCCCGGATCAAAAAAATCCTATCGCAGGCATTGGTTACCACAATTTCCAGCTCTTTTAGCTTAAAAGGTTTGCGAATATAGTCATAAGCTCCTCCATGAATGGCCTGGAGCGCCGTATCCAGGGAGCCGTAGCCGGTCATGAGAATCACGACACTTTCCGGGTTGGCTTTTTTGGCCTCTTTAAGGACGCCGAGTCCGTCAGCCCCCGGCATCATCAGGTCGGTAATCACCAGATCGAAGGCGAAATTCTTCAGAGCCTGTACCGCATCCTGGCCGTTTCGATACGCCCAGATTATTCTCCGGGGGTTTTTCAGGAAATCCTCAAGGATCGACCGCAAAGAATCATCATCTTCAGCGAGCATAATTTGAACGGTTTCATTGAAGCTCTGGGCGTTGTCTTCAAGCGGCTCAGCGTCTGCAACTATTGTTTTAGGGTTCGAATTCATCATAATTGCTCTTCAAATGTTTCCTGAAATAATCATTTAATAATTTGCCAACTCGCGTTTCGATGCAATGGAGCCAGCCTTCTTCCAATTTTACCGTTCCCCATATTTCTCATCGTCAGATACTATGCTACTCTTTAACAATATCCATTCCGATCCTTTCCCCCAATATCCAGAGGCACATCGCACTGATGCAGTTATAGGGAATGTCATAAATAAGTTGACATTATACAGGTTAATCTCGCCGCTGGCGGGACGAATGGACTACCTGAAATCCCCCCTCGCCCCCCTTTGGCAAAGGGGGGATGGGGGGATTTTCTGGGCGATGCTGGACGATTCGTAATGACAACTTTCTTTTGCCGTTTACTATACTTTTCAAACGCCGAAGCCCCCAAGGCCTCCGGCCTAAATTTTTTTAAATAATTTTTAAAGCTTTGGCCAAACCCTCCGATAAGAAGGTCAAAGGCAAGACAAAACATAGTCCGGAAAGGAGGATTGATAAAATAAATGGACCGTCTGATGCCTTAAAAATAACGCTTAAATCAGCAGCAAAATATTTGGCAAGAAATGCCAAATAAAAAAAACCTAGAAAAGGAGAAAATAATCATGGCATTAAATGACATTTCCTTAACCGCCGGAATGAGAAGCAACCTGCTTAGCCTTCAAGGAACGGTTGACCTGCTCAACAGGACCCAGGACCGCTTGTCCACCGGGAAAAAAGTCAACGCCCCTCTCGACAACCCGACCAACTACTTCCTGGCCAAATCTCTATCAGACCGGGCTTCGGATATCTCGGTCGCTAAAGACGAAATGGGTGAGGGCATCCAGACTCTCAAAGCGGCCGACGCCGGCATCAAGGCCATTGAAGGCCTGATCGCCAGCGGAAAAGGTATTGCCCAGTCCGCCAAATCGGCTGCCTCGACAGAAATTGCCTCCCTGCAGACCCAGTTCAACGCCATCTTGACCCAGATCACCAACGCCGCCAACGATTCCTACTACAAAGGCGTCAATCTCCTGGAAGCCGGATCTCTTTCCGTCAATCTGGGTGAAGGCAGCACCTTAACAGTAACTGGGTTTACTGCCACGGCCACAGGTCTTGCTGTCTCCCAGGCAGGTTCAGGGAGTGGCCAGTTGAACTGGGCCACATCCACAAACATTGATTCCTCCATCACTCAGCTCGAAACGGCCACGACCACTCTGCGCACACAGGCCAAGACGCTTTCGGCAAACCTGAATATTGTATCCATCCGCCAGGATTTTGCCAACAATATGATTAACACGCTGCTGAAAGGCGCGGATAATCTCACACTGGCCGATATGAACGAGGAAGGAGCCAACATGCTCATGCTCCAGACTCGCCAGGCCCTGGGAACAACTGCTTTGAGCCTGTCCGCTCAGGCGGCCCAGTCAGTCCTGAGGTTGTTCTAAGCAGTCCTTGAACGAGGGGAGGGTTCATCCCTTTCCCTCGTTTCTCCTCAGGAGGTGAAACCATGTCCATCGGCGAAATAGGGCCCGATTTGACCTTTACTCATTTTAACCAAATAACCAAAACCAAGGATTTCTTCGCCCGGCAGCAAATCTCCGGCCAGAAAATCAATTCGCCCGCAGAGGATTCCTCGGGATTGGCCGGGGTTAATCAGGATCAGGCATCATTTAATAAGCACACGGCCATAAACACGGACCTTCAACTGGCGGCCAAAAGCATAAGAGCCGCCGACCAGGTGATGGAGAAGATTGAAATCTATATTGATCGGATGAAAGCCCAGTTAGACAGGATCGTAAAAAATTATCCGCCTTTTCCGCCGGGAAGCGAAGAAAGGATTAGTCTCTTAAAAAGTTTTACTGCTCTGCGGAGGCAGATTGATCAACTGACCATCCCCCCCGCGGAACAGGGCATCCTGAAAATAACCGGAGATCCGTCTTTTGTCTCCGACCTTAATATTCCCAGACTTTCGGAAAGCGCGCCGGACAGTGAGATATATGCTGCCTTGGAAAATCTTGGCATAGCTAAAGAGACGCTCGCCGGAAAGCGCGCTGGGCTGGTTGCCGACGCTTCAAGTATCGCCCGCTCCCAAATAGGGAACGCTTTTTTTGCCGAAGAATCTCTTTCCCCTGAAGAAGACCCGGAGATTAAAAGCGCGGAACTTAAGAGGGGTTTGATTACTGAATCCATAAAGAGCCTGACCGAAAATCAAGCGCCATTAATGCAATTATTGGAATAGCCATGGCCCTGAAAATTACCTTGAAACCACATGAACGAATGATCCTCGGTGGCGCTGTTATAACTAACGGAAGTTCCAAGAGCAAGCTGATCATCGAAAATAACGTTCCCATTCTGCGCCAAAAAGATATTCTTAACGAAAAAGAGGCCGATTCCCCCAGTCGGCGAATTTATTTTGTTATCCAGCTTATGTACGTAGATCCGGACAACCTAATAACCCACCACAATACCTATTGGAAGTTGATTCAAGGGCTTGTGGAAGCGGTTCCCAGCCCCCGGGTGCTTAGTTTAATTGATCAAATCAGCTCGCACATCCTGGGCAACAGGTATTATCAGGCCTTGAAACTTGCCCGGCAATTAATCGATTACGAAGAGGAGACCCTTAAGAATGTACGCCAATCAACTGCAAATCTACAAAAACGTAAGTAAGTCAACCATGTCCGGCCGTGAAATCGAGGCCGCGGTTCTTACCAAAGCAGCCTTCAAGCTCAAGGATTGCCAGGAAAACTGGAATGCCGAAGATCGGAATACAAAATTGGATGAAGCTTTAAAATTCAACCAGCTCATCTGGAGCATCTTTCAGGGGGAACTGGCCAGGCCTGATAATCCCCTGCCCAAGACGTTGCGCCAGGATATCCTGAGTTTGAGCGCCTTCATAGACAAGCGCATCTTCGAAACCATGGCTTATCCTGCCCCTGAAAAACTCACCCCCATAATAAATATTAACCTCAATCTTGCCGCCGGCCTCAAAGGGAAATCCGCCTAAATAAAATAAGGCGCCCATCGGGGGCGCCTTACACCGGTTATAACCTTAAAAGATCACTTAAATAGGAGCAGGCAGAGGCTCTGCCTGACAGAATGCCTGGCGGGGTTCTGAAGACTTCTTACATTCTTCGTACAGGGCCAGGATGGCTTGATTGCTATTTTTGCTGGTAATGGCCGCCCTCAGCAGGGAAAGGGCAAATTCCTTCCGGCCTGCTCTTAAAAGCTTTGTGGCGTAAGCCAAGAGAACCTCAGGGCAGTCGGCTCCCATTTTCTTGATCTTCGCGAAAAATTCAATCCCTTTTTCGACCTCACCCTCAATAAAACAGGCTACACCATAAAGGCCCATTGCCGGCGGATATTCCGGATCTTTTCGCAGCAGGTTCTCCAGCGTGGAAACTACATTCTCTATATCCCCGGCGCAAAGTTCGCAGAGGGACTGATTATAAGCCGCTTCCTTCATCTGAGGATCGAGCTTCATGGCTTTTGTTGATGCTAAGAGGGCCTCGGCATATCTGCCGAGCTCCAAATAGGCATGCCCCATGTTCAAGAAAGCCGATGGCATGTCCGGTTTCAGGGAAATGACCTTTTGCCATAGGGGAATGGCTTCTTCGTATTTTTTAAGTTCACTGGCCTGAATGGCCAGCTCTTTTAGGGCATGTACGTCATCTCCCATTTCGTCCAGTTTTTTCTTGCCCAGTTCATAATAACATTCGCCTTTGGCATTGCTTTTCTCTTTATTCAACTTTCCGTAGTGGTGAATGGGGATTTTACCTTTTATGATTTTCATGCCGGCCTTCCTCAATGAAGGCTCAACGAATTCATGAACGGGATTTGCAAAACGGATCCGCCGGTCATTCGGGAATAACCTTGTTTTTTCACTGGGCAGCCAGCCGATGCCGGCTTCTTCCAGAGCATAATCCCCGTTGTTGGCCTCCCACCCTTCCACGTCCACCCGATCCGTATAATTTCGTGTTACGAAGGAGTAGGCCAGGGATCCGGACTTTGCCTTTTTGGTAAGCCGGGTCAAATCATTGTAATCCTTTTGGGAAATGATTTCATCGGCATCAAGCGCCAGGATCCACTGGCCGGATGCCTGGGCCAGCGCATAATTTCTGGCTTCGGCAAAACTTCCCGTCCACTGCCAATCATAAACCTTTGCCCCAAACGCCCTGGCAATTTCCCTTGTTCTATCCGTTGAGCCGGTATCTACGACGATCATTTCATCCACAATCGGCTCGGCGCTGCTAAGACATCCGGGCAGGGATTGTTCCTCATTTTTTACAATCATACATAAAGAGATGGCCCCTTTTTCGCCGGACTTCCCGGCGATTTTCTTCGGTCCTATTATATTCCGGATCTGCAAAGCCGCATTCAGGATGCCCTCATCCACCCCAAAGGCCATCATCGCCTCCTCAATGTTTTTCATGGCCTCTTCATTTTTCCCCTGCTTGATTAACAGATCAATCAACAGAAAGGCAATGCTTCTGTCCCGCGGATAAATTCCTTTTGCTTCCTGAAATACTCTTTCGGCTCTCGAAAATTCACCGCTGGCCGTAATGGCTGAATGGTAGGTTGTGATAATGTCCTTTGTGGTCGGGGAAAGGATGAACCCTTTTTCCAGAAACTGCAAAGCTTCTTCTTTTAGGCCTGCAGCCCATTTTATTACTCCCAGGTTCGTGTAGGGCTCGCCATAGCTTGGATCCGCGGCAATCGCCTTCTGGAATAAATCTTCGGCTGAATCTTTATCCCTTTTTTTATAAGTTAGAATCCCCTTTAAATTCAGAGCTAAGGCCAACGCGGGATTTAATAAAAGGGCCCGGTCGGCATAATCCTGAGCCTCCTCATATAGTTCCAGACCATCTTTGCCGTAACCGATCAGCGCCAATTTCCTTGCGTCCTGGTCATCGGCAGGCATCTCCTTAAGAATACTCAGGGTCTCCTTGAATTTCTTGGCGTCGAGCAGCATTTCGGCCAGGGTGTAGTATAGATTTAACTCGTGGGGAGAATGTTTTAGCCCTTCAACAAGCGTAAAAACTGCTTTATCCATCTCCCCTGATTGGTAGAACTCAACCGCTTTTTCCATGGCTTTTAAGGCTACACCCTTTTTGCCCAGGGCGCTTTGAGCATCGATTCCATTCCATTTTTCGTTAAATAACTTTTTATTTTTTGCCAGCGCCGAATTATAAGCAATGCGATTCCCGATAAAACTCTGACTCCCGTAATGATGAATAAAAACATCGCCGGCGATAATGTTTCTGTGCCCTTCCAGGGCGGCCCTGAGACAGAAATCGTCATCCTCGTAATTCCCCGAGCCGAATTTTTCATCCAGTAAACCAATTTTTTCCACCAGCTCACGTTTGAAAAGCATGCAGAAACCAACAATTCTCCTGGCGGGTATCCGGCGATGTCGATTCTTTTCCCTGAATGACTTGGCGCATGAATCAAGGTTTTCAATATGGTTATAGTTGGCATTGACAACCTTTTGCGGCCCGCTGATATTGTTGGTCATCGGGCCAACAACACCTATATCTGGAGCGCTGTTGATGCATTCCAGCATTCCTCCAAGCCAGCTTTCAGTAACAACCACATCGTTATTCAAAAGCAGAATGCACCTTCCCGCCGCCACCTTGATTCCCTGGTTGCAGCCCCTGGAAAACCCGAGATTCTCGCGGTTTTCAATCAATCTATAATTAGGGTTTTCCTTTACCCGTTGCCTCAGCCACCCCGCAGTTCCGTCCGTGGAACCATTATCCACAAAGATGATTTCATGCGGCTCCGGCGTGTGCTTTTGAATACTTTTTACGCACTCTCTGGTATATTGAAGTTGGTTCAAAGTAAGAATGATAATGGACACCCTGCCGGAGGATGGTTCGGCATTGTGAAATATTGCCTCCAGCCTTGTTTTGAGGGCATCTGGCGACCATTCCCTTTGCACCTTATTTTTCCCATTTGCAGACAAGCGGTTCCACATCTCTTTATCACGGTAAAGCCTGGCTACCTGGGCAGCGAATTGCTCCGGTTCATCGCTGATAAGAACATCTCTCCCATCAACCAGCCCCATGCCCTCTGCCCCAATTGATGAGGTTACCACCGGCAACCCCCAGGAAAGGGCCTCGCCGATTTTTCCCTTCATCCCGGCGCCGTAACGCAACGGGCTTAAGGAAATCCGGGCTTTGCTTAAATAAGGGGAGAGATCCGGCACATATCCGGTTACAATAATATGCTCGGAAGCGAGAGCTTTCACGCTTTCCGGAGGGTTATTCCCGACCAGGAACAGCTTCACATCCTTCAATTCTTTTTGTATGGCGGGGAAAATTCCCCGGCATAAGAATTGGGCGGCATCTATGTTGGGCTTGTGATTGAAGTTGCCAACGAAGAGCAGATCCGCTGTTTCCTCGAAAGTTTTTTCCTGGTCGATTTTTTCGTGCACGTTGGGAATGATATCGATCGGCGCATTTCCCATAAAACCCTCGATGGCCTTCTTATCATCAGGGGTTACCACCCAAACCCTGTCGGCTTTGCGGTAAATAGCGATTTCCCGCTCCCTGTTCTGAAGGGCCTTGCGCTTAAGCTTTTCATCATTCTTAAGCTCCGCTTCGCGGATTTCCCGAAGAAAATGGATGTCAACGCTGTCAATAATGACTTTGGAAGAGGATGAATACTTTCTCACCAAGGGAAGGTAATATTCCGCCAAATTCCAGAAGTCCAGGATCACAGCCTGGTAACCTCTTTCTTTGAGAATCGCTTCCAGGTCCAGATAGGGGGCAATGATATTGACGCCTATGGCGTCGAAAGCCGATTGGTCGCCAGCATAGGATTCGATCCCATGCTCTCTTAGAATAGGGAGATATTGTTCGGTATGAAGACTATCTCTGGCGATGAAGGTAACGTGATACCCCATCCTTAAAAGGGATTTGAGAATATGAAATAAGCGCAGCGATCCGGATGCGCGATCGTACATGGGCAGAAATGGATCGATGACCAGGATGCTTTCCTTGGAGGCTGTTTCTGCCGGCTTATACCTCCATTTTTTGCTAAGGTATTCCACATCCTGAGGTGGGATGGGCTTCCATGTATCGTTATACCCCACCACCACAACCTGCTGGCCATTTCCTGAATTCATCTCTTCAACAATGCCCTTTATTTTGAAGGCATTGAAGGTCCACCAATATAAATTCGTTAGTTCATCAGAAAGCTCTCTTGATGTGTCTTTGGGAGATGCCGATTTCAGAAGAGATTCAAGTTCATGAACTCTTTTTACTTTCTTTTCAAGGTTCCTTTCTATAAATTGCCACCTGGTTTGGGCCTTGGCAACCATGCAGTACTTCTGGATCGCCGGGTCAGAGTGTATCTGGCTGAATACGTACTGGGATCTTCCCTGTTTTTCACATCGCCTGCAGAATTCATCATAGGTTATGGGCCGAATCATATGGCTGATGGCGTTCCTGTTGAAAATGACCCTAAGTCCGAACCTGGAAAGGCGGTATCCTAACTCGATATCCTCCGAACCGAAGCGGAACTGCTGCCTGAAGACCCCGTGCTTCACTAGGAGCGATCTTTTGCAGGAAGAACGTCCGCCCCAGAAATAGGTGAAATCAAGTTGCTGCCCGTCCTTGAGGTGTGAGTAGGAGAAAAGGAAATGTCCGATATCCGTCACGAAATGCATGACCCGACTTATTTTAAGCGTTGGCAACCAGGTGGTATATCCAAGGACGGCAATATTCTCCTGCGGATGCTCCCGGTGCGTTTTAAGGTGTTCTCGCAGGAGTTCTTCATCCGCGACGTCATCGTCGTCGAAAAAGAAGAGGATTGGTGCCCGGGATAGGAAAATACCCAGATTCTTCGCCGCCGCAATTCCTGAGTTTTCCTGGTAACAATATCTCAGTGGTAATGCTCTCTGCATTTTGTTGCAGATCTCCCGGGTGTGATCCTGGGAACCGTCGTCAATGACAATCACCTCGTAATGCTGCCCGGGAAGACTCTGCTTCACAAGGCTTCTCAGCGACTGCTCAAGAAGGTCGGCACGGTTGAACGTCGGGATGATTACGCTGATCATGGGGTGATCGCTTTTTTCCGTCATCATCTCACTCCTCCGTAATTGATCACGTTCAGGGTCGTGAAACAGGCCTCAAGCGAAAGATGATTGTGTCTGTGCAGATAATCTCTTCTTTCTTGGTCCACTTTACTCCAGTCATAGTTTTCAACGGGCTTCCGTATGCTGTGATCCACGGGCGTGTTATCGATAATGCCCATTTTCATCTTTCTTTCTGTGACCAGGTAGGACCAGACATTTTCGTATCCCCATCCCATGGAGGATGTGAGATCAAAAGGGAAAATGAAGCTGTAGACGGATCGATGAAAGCTCACGACCGGACCGATCTCCACAAAAAGCGTCTCCCTAGCGAGAATTCCACTCTGCTGTTCCACGATTGGATGATCGATATGGGAGTTCGGAGTTCTGGCTGGCTGGGCGATGACAAATTTCAGATCTTCCTGCAACGTGATGAATTCATCCAGGAAATCCTCTGGCAGGACCACATCATCATCTGTCATGAACACGTATTCGTACTGTGTGAGGTCTTCTGCTGATATCAGCTCGTTCATGATTTCATACTTTGGTTTTTTCCCCATCATCGTCTTCACCGTCACGTCCGCTACGTTCTGGTTTGGGGGGTTCCCGCCAAGGGCAACCCAACGCTGAATGACATCAAATTTTTTCGATGTTGAAAGCTCCGCCACGATATCAGCGACGTTGTTGAGCTTATTGGCAAGGTAAATACCGAAAACAAGCACCTTCTTGCGTGAATTGGGTCCTACATCCGTAGCTTTTGCCACGTGTTTAACGATAGAAGGCCGGAGACTTTTTATCGTTTTCTCATCGAGGCAAATCTTTCCCTGTCCTGCTCCATTTCCATCTTGTCCTTTTGAGAGACTGAGGATGCAGGATGGCTGATAGAAGACTGCTTTCCCATTGCGCCTGAGGGTAATACCCAGATCGATCATGGCAAGGCCAAGGTCAGTGATTCTCTCGTCGAATCCCCCAGATTCTACGAAGGCCTCCTTTGAAATAAGCATAAGGAATCGCGAACCCGATGGGACTTCTCTGAAATAGTTATACTTCGGACAATCGATGGCCTCGCCTTCACCTGCACCCTTGATTCCGTCTGCAGCCGAAAGAGAAAAACCTGCCTCGATGATGGAACCGGGCGGATCAATGACCTTTGGAGCAACAGACCCAAAGTTTTGAGTGGCTGAGGCTACCTTCAGGAGCGAGGGGAGCCAATTCTTCGACAAGAGACTTCTGGAGTCCATGAAAATGAGGTAGTCCCCAGTTGCACCCCGGGCGGCAAGATTGAGGCTCGCTATTTTCTTAATATTTTCGGAAGGGATGAATTGTTTGATGTTTTTATTTCCGAGTGACGTCACGAAATCACCGATAGCCTCCGGCAGACCCATTGAGATTAAAACGATTTCAAAATTCGGATAACCTGTATTTTGCAGAAGGGTTCCGATGCTCGACGGAAAGGACCCAGGACCATCACTCACAGGGATAATCATGGACACTCTAGACTCAGGCGCCTCCTTTTGCCCTTCGGCTCGCCCCGATCTGATTTTTTTGAAGATTTCCTCAACCGCCGCCTTTGCCTCCGTATGATCGGGGTTGATTTGTACGATCTTCTCATAGAAGCAAAGAGCGTCATCAATGCGATTCAAAGAAGTGCAGATGTGTCCGAAGGCAAACAGGGTTTCCACGTCGTCAGGGTTTTTCTCCAAAATCCCGTGGTAGAGCTTCAAGGCGTCCTCCGTGCGCCCGAGCTCCACATAGTAAAAATCGGCAAGATTCTTCAGGGACGTTATGTTCTTTGGATCGAGCTCAACCGCTCTTTCATAGTGAGTGAGGGCCTTCTCCTTTTCTCCTTTTTCAAAGTAGAGAAAGCCGAGGTCGTTATGAACGAGGGCGTAATCGGGATTGAGCTGGATGAGCTTTTCAAGCTGATCAATGGCTCCGCCAAGGTTCCCACTTTTAATTAGGGACTGGGCCTCTTCATAGGCTTGCCTCAAGTCCACTCGCGCTTCCTGTTGCCGTTCCTTCAGGGCCTCCTGCATTTTCAACGCAAGTTCATTGGCTGGCTCAATCTCCAGTACCCTTAAGTAGCAATCTCTTGCAACATCGAACTTTCCCAATTCCACATGGATATTAGCCAGGATGAGGCGGGTCTCGATATCTTTCGGATTGATAGACAGGACTTTTTCATAGAGCTTCGATGCTTCATCAATTTGTTTCAGCTCGACGTAATAGAAGTCGGCCAGGTTTTTCAGGAAGGTCGGATTATTGGGATTCAGGGAGACCGCCTTTTCATGATGGAACCGGGCTTTTTCCTTATCCCCCTTTTTATAAGATAGGATGCCGAGCAGGTTATGAGCAGCCCCATGATCCGGTGTCTTGCACGGAAGAGATTCAAGACGAACCGCAGCCACCTCGAGATGGCCTTGCTTGATCAAGGGGATAATCTGTCCTTGGATTACATGGTCGGCAGTGACAGGAAAGGTTTTGGTAGACTTCTCGATAACCTGCGTTGGACGTTTGGAGTACAGTTCAGAGATGAGTGTGTTAAAACGTTTCTTCCGGTCCTCACGTATCGCCGCAGTATTTGTCCCATCAGCAGAACGCCACCGCCCATCAGGTGAGCTTTCGGGCAAGATGATTCCATACTTTTGAGGATGGTCATGAAGCAGCGAGTTTTTCATGATGCTGAGCCCGCTCCCTGGAAACACATGGTGCATGTAAAGGTGATTTCTTTTGACAAAGTCAATCGTTTCCTGGAAATCCACCTCACTTTCGTTGACATACCCTGTGATGAAGAAACAGCTCACCTGGATGCCCGCTTTGTGGCAATTTTTGATGACCTTTTCGATGTCCGCTACCTGAATTCCCTTCCCCATGTGATCCAGGACCTTTTGTGAGGCGCTCTCTATTCCGAAAATCAACCCACGGCCGCCGGCCCTGTAAAGCTTCTGGGCAAAGGACGCATCTATCTTTGGATGAATGCGTGCCTTCCCTCCCCATGTAACCTTCATCCCCTTCTTAATAATCAGATCGCACATCTTTTCGAATTCGGATATATTTCCGTTGATCAGCGAGTCTTCGATACTAAAATGGGAAACGCTGTATCTCCGAACGTTCCTTTCCATTTCGGCAACGATATTCTCTGCTGAGCGGTACCGGTATTTCTTCCACTGAGGTCTTTCTGCGCAAAAAGTACATCTCCCCGGACAGCCCCTGCTGGTGAACATGGGGAGCATCCGCGCAGGGTAGGATTTTAGATTAAATGGATCAAAGTCCGGGTAAGGGATTACGTTAATGTCCTTGATGAGCTCTCGCTCCGGTGTCTTGAGGATTTTGCCATCCCTTCTGAAAGCAAGGCCGGCGCAATTTTCCCACGATCCTCCTCGTTCTATGATTTCTAGAAGCTCTGTTATGGTTTCTTCCCCTTCACCGGAAACCATGAGGTCGATCTGGGTGTTCCGGAGAATTTCCTCGTTTTGGCAGGAAGGTCCCCCAAAGATCACAAGGGTCTCGGAATTGATCTTCTTTATTTTCTCGGCCACAAGGACCGATATCGAAAGCGTGGAATCATAGATCGAAAAACCCACCACACGAGGGACTTCTGTGAGAATTCTCCTTGCCCACGCTTCAGCCCTTTCATCTAATGAGAGGCGGTCTTTCCAATAATCAAACTTTTCATACCACTCCGGAGTCAGGTAAGTCTGGCCGATGACTTTCCTATCCTCCTCAGAGATCGTTCTAAATAGCTCGATGCTGAGATCGTGGCAGTGTATGTCGTATCCTCGGGCCCTCAGTGTGCCGGCAATGTAGGCGGTAGCCAGGGGTGGCTGATCCACGCTCCATACTGGACACATGACTAATGCAATGGACCTGCTCCGGTCAGGCTGTTTTTCATTCCAATGCAGGGATTTTATTTGCCTCTCTGATGAGTGGGAGATGGCGACACCTTCGTTTTCAATCGCTCCGTGATCACCAGGCACGAATTCGAGGAGATCGCCGAAGCCAACCTGAATACTTCTTCTTTTCGTCTGCTCATTTCTGATAATACCCTTCAACTTTTCGATTGCTGATTCCTCCCGGGGTTCAAAGATATTCTGATTCCGAATCTGCCCCCTCACTCTTTGAAAAGAGGCATTGAATCCATAGAACTCGGCAAAATCGATGAAAGGCGGGATTTTTTCATAGTTTTCCCTCATGACCGTCATGTTTAACGTGATGGAATCAAACTTCTCCCTGTTTCTCCTGATCAAGTCAAGACTCTTCAAAAGATCTTCCCAGGAGCCACCGACTCGGATTCTTTCATAGATTTCCTTGTCTGCTGCATCTATGGAAACGAGGAGGTGACCGAAATTCTGGTGCCTCATCTGATCCCAGTATTTGGGTAGAAGGAGCCCGTTCGTGATCAGATCAAACTTGAGATTTCCATCCCGATAATTGATGATCAATTGACGGGTATCCGGCCTTGCAAGTGGATCTCCCATTCCTGTCAGGATGATTCTTTTGGCTATTGGGAGGTAGCCCAGCAGATCATCCGTGATTTTCTTGAGTAAGGCTGGATCTTCGGTGGATGCAGATCGTGAGCACATAATACAGGAAAGGTTGCATATGCTTGAATGGTCTGGCTTGAAAACTGTTGGAAAGCTATCCAGTTGATCTTTCCGATTTCTTATCTCTTCGATAAGCTGCGAAGTAAGGCAGTCCTGCTGCTCAAGATCAGCGAATCGGATTATTTTCCCTTCTTGCTTGTATGCGATGATATGAGGACAGAAAGAATTGCAAATCTCTTGCCACTCTCCATTGTACATTTTCCTGCGAATGAGGCGCGCATCTATTCCGTTCCAGATTTCTGCAATAGTCCCTGACCTGATATCACCGATACTGCGCTTGATCCAGTCAGGGCAGGTGCAGTTAAATACCTTGTTGAAAGCGAAAGTCATCGCATAAAAAGGCCTGAGGCAGATGATTCCCTCGCTCATGGCGGGGGAGGCCTCGCTTTTTCTTGCCTTTTCCTTTTTCTCAAGATCCCCCTCCTTCGTGAGGTTCTCAAGATTTATCCTGGCTTGTTCGTGGCCGTGATCGATTTTTAGGATTTTCTCGTAGAAGAGAAGAGCGTCATCGATTCGATTCAAGGAAGTACAGATGTGTCCGAAGGCAAACAGGGTTTCCACGTCATTAGGGTTTTTCTCCAAAATCCCATGGTAAATCTTCAGGGCATCTCCGGTTCGACCGAATTCGACATAGTAAAAATCGGCAAGATTCTTAAGGGCGGTTATGTTTTCTGGATCAAGCTCAACCGCTTTTTCGTAGTGGGCCAGCGCCTTCTCCTTTTTGCCCTTCGCATAGTAAAGATAGCCGAGATCGTTATGGGCAAGGGCGTTATCGGGATTGAGCTGGATGAGCTTTTCAAGCTGATTAATGGCTCCGTCAAGGTTCCCACTTTTAATCAAGGACTGGGCGTCTTCATAGGCTTGCCTCAAGTCCACTCGCGCTTCCTGTTGCCGTTCCTTCAGGGCCTCCTGCATTTTCAACGCAAGTTCATTGGCTGGCTCAATCTCCAGGACCTTTAAATAGTGGGCTTTTGCTTCATCAAACTTTCCCAACTCCACATGGATATTTCCCAGAATCAGAAGGGTTTCCACATCCTGCGGGCGTATGGTTAGAATCTTTTCGTACAGCCTTGTGGCTTCATCAATCTGTTTCATCTCGACATAATAGAAATCGGCCAGATTTCTCAAAAAGGTTGGATTGCCAGAATTCAGGGAAACCGCCTTTTCATAATGGAACCGGGCTTTTTCCTTGTTCCCCTTGTTGGAAGATAGGACGGCGATATCATTATGGGCAAGGGCATAATCCGGATACGATTCCAGAAGCTTCTCCAGGGCATAAATCGCTTCTTCATATTTGCCGCTCTGGATAAAGATTTGCTGGATACTCGCGTAGGCTTCTGCCAATCCCTTTTTATCCTCTTCGCTTTCCGCTGCCAATGCCCGTTTGGTTGCTTCCAGGTAAGATCGGCCGAACTTCAGGTCCGGTTCCAAATAATTTCCCTCTCCCCATTCATTCCAGGCATTTATGAAAACGATATTTTCATCATGATTATCTGAATCGAGCCTCCCAATAGTCTCTTTTAACCACTTCTCATAAAGCTGGGGCGTGGAATCAATAAAAATCGTGGCTCCGTTTTTCCGCCTTGACGTGTTATCCCAGGAAGGCGTTACACAAGGAAATCGTCTATATTCGGGTTGTTCTTTTTTTAGCATGCCCTCGACGACATTTTCATATTTATATACGCAATGACCCCCATATTGGTCATCCAGAAGCCTGGGACCAAGTTCCGTCCAATCCGGCTGAAATTCCACCGAGGCATCAAAACCAATCGTTGTTGGGTCCGTGTGTTCATCGGGAAAACTTTCCACCCGGCATAAAAACAACTCACCCAGACCAAGTCTTCTGGCTTCTTCCCTCCAGAGAGAAGTCGTTTTCAAGGGATCGGGTAAGCTGTTGGCTCGGTAAACGAGGAACAAAGGTTTCCCGTTGATCCTTATGTATCTCCTGTCCTGGAATATGTGGCATAGGTAGCGGATGTGCTCAAGATCATCCTTTTCATTGTAATTCTGTTGGATCAGAATCTGGTCGCTTCCTCCATCCCAGGCCCTTGTCCAATTTTCATTAGCCCAGCACATACAGAAGGGAAAATCAGGCTCACCGGACTTCAGCATTTCTTGCAAAGGCCTTTCCAATAAGAGTTTGCCGTTAAACCAGTAGTGATAATAACAAAAACCCTGGATGCCATATTCCCTCGCCAGATCGGCCTGCGCCTTGCGAATTTCAGGCAGTCTGAGATCATAAAAACCCAGGTCTGCCGGAAGATGCGGCTGATAATGGCCAGGGAACAGCGGCTTTGCCTTTGACACATTGGTCCATTCCGTGAACCCCTTTCCCCACCACTGGTCGTTTTCCGGGATAGGATGATATTGGGGAAGGTAGAAGGCAATCAATCCAACTGATTTTTCGGGAGATGATTTTTGTCTTTTGTCAGGTCTGATCGTTACATCCAGTAGGGCCTTCTTTGCTTCCGGTACCTGGTTATAAAGCTCATTATACGTTTCAATCAACATATTGATTTCCTCTTCGAGGCTGGGGATCGGTGTTTGTGCCGCCCCCTTTGCAAGGTCTTCAATTACATCCGGATGGCGAATGATATCAATCATCTTTCCGGCCAGGGCCTCTGCATCACCTATCGGTATTTTGAAACCATTCTTGCCGTCATCAACAATATATGCGCCGAAGAAATCTGTTACGATGACCGGTATGCCTAAATAAAGCATTTCCCTGACGACCCTGTTGTATGTATCAAAATAAGAAGGAACAATACATGCGTCTATATTGGAAAGTATCTTGGGCAGTTCATCCACTTGATAGCCGCCGTGATAAACGAATCTACCAGGATACTGAACCTGCAGCCTCTCTATCCAATCATGGTATTCAGAATTGACCATTTCACCATAGATATGAAAAACGAAATGATAACCCTGACATATCTTTTCAAAAGCCTTCAGAGAAACATCGATGCCTTTGCTGAACATGATATTGCCTATGAAGGCAAAGTGCATGGGCGCGTCGGTATTCTTCACTCTTCTCATATGTTTGGCATACGAAAAACTAAATCCTCTGGGAATCACTTTCATCTTCTCTTCTGGAATTTGAATGAACCGGGTATAAAAGGCCTTGAAAGGCTCCGAAGTAAAAATGACCTTGTCCACAACGTCTTTGTAGAGTTTCTTTATGTAGTTGAATCGCTGTTCTATTTCCTCTTCAACAGATCGGGGGGATGTCCCTTTTTTTGCCCTGCGGGAGCCGGTTTTCGGAAGGTCAGCAAAACAACTGGCACACTTATGAGGGCTTTCAGGACCCGAGCACAGGAGACCCCTGAGCCCATCAGAAATAACCGGATAGTCCTGATGACAAAATTCCTCGCAATTGCAGACCTCTCTGATAACGATACATCCTTTACGGGAAAAGATTTCCACGATCTCTGCAGGCATTAAGACATAGTCGTTGATCTGCACAATCTGAGGATGGAAATCTTCAACAATCCGTTCAATGTCCTGCCTGTAGTCCGACAAGCCCGCTTGATAAGGAACAGTCAAGTAAGCTGCGAATTTATCCATTGCAGGGACTTGATATAGGGTGAATCCGTCGGCTGTTTTTTCCTTTAGATATCCATGCTTGATTACCGCCCGCGGAATGAGTACGGCGACATCCAATCCCTTCTTGACCATACCCAGAGCATGGTTTTGTGTCGACAGCGGGGTGCCGGATTTTTCCAATGGATACACATTATGGTTAACAAATAATACTCTTTGAGGCGTTTTTCGGATGTCATTCTTATTTATCCAAACACCGCTTATCGCCATTGACCCTTTGTTTTCAGCACTGTTTAAAAACAAGGGGGTTATCGGATTTTTAGGACGTGCAAGCTCTGCTTTTGCATCTTCAATGACCTGCATCCGTTCTTCCATGCTCATTCCCGGTCCGTCGTAAATGGGTTTATCAATAAAGTCGTTTGGATTATTGAGGTACTCCTCTGGTGGGTATAAAAGTTTGCCATGTTTCAAAATCCACTCATAATCATAGGTGCCTGGAAAAGGGCATAGGTTGGTAAATCGGGCCAGGTTAATGGGATATTGTCTCGACAAACTGAATGACTGCTGAGCTTCCTTATATGTTTCTGTGCGATTATTAATAATAAAATATAGTTTAATATTAAAGCCCAGTTTGCAGGACATCTCCAATGTCTTGTGAATCTGATTTAGGGTGATGCCTTTACGAATTTCCTTCAATACCCTATCAGAACCCGATTCCACTCCGTAGGATAAATAATTAAATCCGACATCCCTCATCATCTTTAATGTGTCGTAATCAACATTGTCAATTCGGACGCCCGCTGTTTCAATCTGAAACCGGTATTTGGACTTTTTCATAAGTTCGCATAGCTGGTGGATCCTTTTCTTGTCTAAAGTCAGATTGTCATCTCCAAAAACAAGGCTCGTTTTACCCAATGCCCCCCAGTATTCAAGCTCATGGATGATGTTTTGAGGTGATCTTGCCCTCCACTTTTTCCCCAATAAAGAAGCTTGCTGACAGAAGGTACACTGATACGGACATCCCCGAGATGTCTGAATCAGTATTCTCCCATCCGCATATTGATTGAGATCAAAATTTCTATATCTCGGGAAACGCAATTCTTCGATATCAATGATCTCCGCGTCATTTTCAACAACTGTACCATTCTTTCGGTAGATAAGGCCTGGTATATTAGGAAAGGCTTCGGGATCTTTTATGTTTTGCAGAAGAGATAATAATGACTTTTCACCTTCACCCTTTATAAGAAAATCGACGTCGAGCTCATCCATTACCTTAGGGCCTTTTGAATTTACATGAGCTCCCCCACAAACGATAGGAATACCAAGGCATTTAAGAGCTTCGATATATTTATACGTTTTCCTATAGTGATAGGTCATAAAGGAACAGCCGATTAGGTCCGGGCTGAACATTTTAATATCCTTGAGTAAATAGTCGGTGTCATCGTTGAAAGACAACTCATGCACTTTCGCCAGAACGCCATTATCTGAAAGGTGTTGTAAGATATACGCAGGGCCTAAGGACGGATTGCGGATAGTGTTGCTATAAAAGTCTTTATAATGGAAATTTATTAAGTAAAATCTTCTGGTGGGCTCTTTCTCGCGGGTTATCGCTTCGTTGAAAATGGCTTGCCATGATTTGACACAGTTTCCCTTTGAATAGAGAGATTCAATAATTTCTGAATTAATTTTCTGACGATGATCAGAAAAGGCTATAAAATGATTAAAGTCGTTTTTTTCTATTTCATTGATATCAAAAAGAGTGACTCCACATCGACTGAGGCACTTATATGATGTTATGTCGGGCTGCATATAAACTTTTTTGCCAAGATACAATGACGTTAAAATATTGCCCATACCTTGTTGTCGATCATGGTTCATGACTACGACGTCCATCGTATTTAAAAGACTAGCGTATTCATCGAATGGAAAAAAATTCAAAAGAGGGACAAATTTATCACCGAAAATCTGTTTGCCTTTGGCACACACCTCCTCGGTGTAAGGCTTGTCTCCATATGAAAGAGGGCAATAAATTTTTATTGGCTCATTTTGAAATTTAGACAGATAGTTGAAAGCTTGGAAATGATTGTTCGTCGGGTAGCCTGAATTTCCAACCAAAATATTTATGGTTTGCTTTTTAGGGGAGTCGTCATTAAGACGAAATTCACGAAAGTCTTTAGCTTGCGGATAAAAAGCAAATTTATACTGCGCCTTACTATTATAGACATCTATTGCATGTTTAACTTCTTCCTCAACCGGTGACGTTATATATGCAATTTGTTTTATGATGCTTTTTCGTCTTGCCTCATTCGACTCCGAGTTGGATATGGATCCTACTTGCCTGTAAAGGTAAAGATCCCCCCCCCACAACTTCCAGTTAACCTTATTTAACAGGTACTGATGTGTAAATAAGAAGTCTGTCACCGCGGGTGTATACAAACAATGAACAATGATTTGAACGGATTTCTCTACCCATTCAAGAAAGCACTGATCATCGAACCTATCGATATAATAACTGTTTTTGAGATGATATTTTTTCGATTCGTCCCAGGCATGCATTGCATAAACAATAAATAAATGTTCCCGCACGTCAAATGATTCAACAATCATATCATTGAATTGTTGAATGAAATCATGCTCATAAACCAGATGACAAATAAATTGATCTTTTAGCGTCACATTATTCTTCTGTGTTTTTTTAAAGTGGTTTTGCTCCATCTAAAAAATCTCGCTCCACCGTTAATAGATTCTTACTTCTCTCCCTAATCCTCCTTGCGGGAGTTCCTGCATATATTCCCCAAGGAACACAATCTTTTGTTACTAGCGAATTAGCACCAACAGCAGCACCTTCACCAAGAGTGACTCCTGGCATGATTGTTACCCCGCTACCAATGATCACATGCTTCTCCAGGGTGACCAATCCTCGATGCAATTTTTTATATTTATGCGGAATGGTGGGATTGGTTAACGACTCCCCGGAATAATCATCCGAGACGGAATAGACAGCGCAATGAGATGACAATCCAGAGAAATCCTTAATTACGATTCCTGCCCCAGCGAACAAAGCCGTATAGCAGGCAATATGAACATAATTCCCTATCTTTAATCCGCCACCACAAGACAGAACGCAAAAATCATCAATCCTGACATGATCACCGATTTCCAACTTATCAGGGTCGTATATAACAGCATGAGGGCTTATGTTTACATTTGTACCGACTATCATTTTCGTTTTTTCAAAAACCGACTCAGAATCAAACAGATTCAATTTATTTTTATTTCCTTGACGATGTTTAACGCAATATCCAAGTCTAAATCCGGATAAATCGGCAGGCAGAGGACTTTCTGGGTAATATCCTCTGCTACAGGCAGATTGTTAGAGTTTGCTGATTCCAGACCTCGATAAGTGGGGAACTGACTGATCAATGGATAAAAATATCGTCGGGTAAAGATATTTCTGTTTTTAAGGGCGTTGTAAACGTCATCCCTTGATTTGTCGAATATATCTTTATCAATAAGTATCGGGAAATGCGCATAGTTGTGTCCAACCAACGGGATATCCTCCAAATAAGTTATGCCGGGAACATCTCGAAGATTGTGTCTATATAATGTTACTATATCTTTCCTTTTTTGAATGCATTGACCAACATATTTCAATTGAAGCACGCCGAGAGCGGCTTGAAATTCATTCATTTTGGCATTGATGCCTGGTGCAACTACAGTAGTTTCACCGGCAAAACCGAAATTCTTCAAAAAATCAATCCGTTTTTTGGTTGTTTCGTCATGGCATATGATGGCACCGCCTTCAAAGGTGGTGAATACTTTCGTCGCGTGAAAGCTCAGGACAGACAGATCCCCAAAATTCAAGATAGAATTGCCGTCCAACGTGACGCCAAAGGCGTGGCAGGCGTCATAAATTACCTTTAAGCCGTATGTTCCGGCGATTTCCTGGATTGCTGTCACATCGCACGGATTCCCGTAGACATGAACCGGCAGGATGGCCGTTGTTCTGGGCGTAATCGCCGCTTCAATTTTCTTAGGATCCAGGTTGTATGTCGCCGGGTCAACGTCACAGAATACCGGTTTGATTCCGTTCCAATTAAGCGCATGTGTTGTGGCGACGAAACTGAAAGGCGTCGTGATGACCTCCCCTGTGATGCGCAGGGCTTGTAGGGCGCTGATCAGGGCGAGGGTTCCGTTGGAAAACAGGGAAATGTACTTGACATTTAAATACTCGGCCAGTTTCTTCTCAAACAGCTCATGGTATGGGCCTTTATTCGTGAGCTTTTTTGACTCCCAGATCTGTTCAAGATACTCATTAAATTCTTCGAGCGGCGGCAGAAACGGCCTTGTCACATATATCGGTTCACTTGCTTTCATCATTAAACACCAATGTCGTATTGTCTAATTTCGATATGGTTAATGCTCCCTGGGGCCCATGCTGTGCAGGTCGCCATAGCTCTCCTCAACCGGTCTGGATCCCTAACATCCCCACGAAGTCGCTTATCGGTTCCATTCCATGTGATGTTCCTTACGTTTCCCAATAGATGGGAAGTCGTTTAAGATCCTTTTCCCGACTCAAAAAAATTATAGACCTCAGCTTTCACCACCTCGGCGACCCTGGTTGCCAATTGGTCAATTTTGTTTGAACTCGAAACCTCCTGAGGGTGCCTCTCGTTAAGCCTTCTCTTAATCTCTGTCAAACTCATCCTTCTTTCCCTTAATCGTTTTATCTCCTCAATCGCAGCGACATTTTCGGAGGTGAAGCGCCTCTGTCTGCCGCGGGTCCTAACTGGAACAAATAGGCCAGGGAGTTCCTTTTCCCAAAACCGCAAGGTGTGTTTCGGGATCTTCAACCTTTCGCTGATTTCGGAAATCGTTAAAAGCTGATCTTCCGCCATAATTAGTCTTTTTTTCCTTGCGATATCGGAAGAATCTACTCAAACTTTAACTTTAACTTGAGTTGTGCAAGGCCTATGCCAACCTCAACCCGCACATAAAGTTAAAGAATTCAATGGGTTAGAAAGATGACCATAGGTTGGTAGGCGATATTCTCCATTTTCTGGAGATTAAAGTAGAAATCTTTGCCTACTAAGAGACTGTGAGGTGAAAAGGAGAAAAACAATCTTTTGAATTATTTCAATACGATGCCCTGGAATGGCTGGCCGCCATGTGCTCCCACATTCCGGACAGAGGCGAGCAAATGGTCAGATACTACGGGTATTACAGCAATGTTTCCCGAGGAAAACGGAAAGAAACCGTAGACGACGGGGTTCCCTGCATCCTGGAAGCCGATAAAAGCTCCAAGGAATACCGGAAGAATTGGGCCCGGCTCATTCAGAAAATCTACGAAGTCGATCCCCTGACCTGTCCCAAGTGTGGGGGAATCATGCGGATCCTGGCGTTCATTGAAGACCAGGAGGTCATCAAGGCCATCTTGAAACACCTGGGCCTCTGGCTGGTCAAATCAAAACCTGCTCCCAAGGCCCATGCCCCACCCCCCCTGAACCAGCACGGTTCAGGGCCTGCCCGGAAGATGGACGTTTCAGGGCAAGCCGGATACGCCC
>VGSF01000001.1 GCA_016875165.1 Deltaproteobacteria bacterium | reverse complement strand
CCATCGTGGGCCTGGCCTCCGCACCCCTGGTAGCTTACAGCCCCGCTAAAAGTGCCGTCATCATGCTGACGAAAATCCTGGCTACAGAATGGGGAAGATTCAATGTCCGCGTGAATGCCATCGCCCCGGGCTACACCTTAACCCCTCCGCTTAAGGGAATGATCAAACGTTGTGAACGCAACCCTGAAATGATCCTGAAAAGGACTCCCAGGGGGAAGATGGTTAAACCGGATGATATCGCCAGCGCTGCTTTATTCCTTGCTTCGGATAAAGCTAGATATATTACCGGCGTTACCTTGCCGGTGGATGCTGGATTTTTGGCCGGTGGTGTCTGGTCTGTCTACGGGGGATAGGCCAGTTGAGTTATGATTATGCCATGAGAGATTAGAGCGACAGTCTTTAAGAAAATTTCATTCATCAAGCTATCCAATTTGCGGTAGGTTTGAACTTTTAATATGGGGGTGCGATTATGTTCCAGACGATGCGGTTTCGGACGCCGGTTATTATTTTCGGAATGAATGTGGTAAATCTGATCGGAGAGGAGGCCAGGAAGATAGGGGGGAAAGACGTTTTCATCATCACAGACCGGGGAGTGGCGGAAGCCGGGCTTCTGGAAAAAGTATTGGAGCCTCTCAAAAATGAGAAGATAAACTTTGAGGTGTTCGATCAGGTGGAACCGGAGCCTCCCCTGGAAAACCTAATGGAGGCTTTCCGCAAAGCCAAGTCCTGCAAGGTGGATCTTTTTATTGCCCTGGGGGGCGGTAGCTCCATGGATATGACCAAAGTGGTTTCGGCCTTGATGGTTCAAGAGGCTGATGTGCGCGATCTCTTCGGGGTGGAGAAAGTGACCAAACCCGGATTGCCCACCATCATGGTGCCTACAACCTCCGGAACCGGGTCAGAAGTCACCCGGATGGCCGTCTTCACGGATAAAGCGGAGAACCTGAAGAAGGTTGTATCCAGCCATGCTATTACAGCCAATGTGGCCATCGTGGATCCGATGCTGACGGTAACGATGCCACCGAAAGTGACCGCCTCTACAGGGATTGACGCCTTTATTCACGCAGTGGAGTCTTATGTGGCCATCAATGCTTCCCCTATCACCGATCCCATCGCCCTGGAGGCTACCCGCCTGATCGCCGAAAACCTGGGCCCTGCAGTTGCCAATGGCCAGGACCTGAGAGCCCGGTATAACATGTCCATGGGCAGCCTGATGGCTGGGGTTACTTTGAACAATGCCGGGGTGGGAGCCGTCCATGCCCTGGCCTATCCGGTGGGAGCGGAATACCATGTGCCCCATGGCGTGGCCAACGTGGTGACCTTTGCGGCGACTATGGAATATATATCTATCGCCAATATCCCTAAATTCGTTAATCTGGCCAAAGCCATGGGGGAGCCGGTTTATGGGATTTCTTCGCGGGAGGCAGCTACCCGAGGTATCAAGGCCATGCAGGAATTAGCGGAGAAAGCGGGACTTCCTTGCCGCTTAAGAGATATTGGGGCCAGGCCGGATAAAATTCCGGCGATGGCCATAGCTGCCTTCAGGGAAAAAAGGCTTTTGGGGAACACGCCCAGGCAGCTTGCCGAAGAAGATATTCGAAAAATTTTTGAAAATTCTTTTTAAGGTGTCAATTTAGCAATTTGGAAAAGTGAAGGTGGGCAAGATTTGCAAGGCATTCAAAAAAAGCCATCTTGTGGGATGTACAATCTTTAGGTAAACCCGCAGGCCAAGTAAAAAATTGACAGGAAGTTTCTTGCTCCCTATAATACAGTTCGAATAGACTTTCCGATTATATATTCCACGAAGAGAGGAGACTATGGAAACGAGAGATGAATTAGAGAAAAAAGCTTATGCATTCTTGGAGAGCGGCCTAAACTGAGCGGAGTCGGTGATTAAGATCCTCGGTGAGGATCTCAATTTCGATAAAACGCAGGCCATGAAAATGGCCACACCCTTCGGTGGAGGCGTGGCCCGCTGGGGGTCGGCTTGCGGAGCTGTCGTCGGAGGAGCCATGGGACTTGGTTTTTGTTTTGGCTCCACCAGGGGCGAGGAGAAGGAAAACAGAGAAAAGACCTACGCCAAGGTCCAGGAGATGATCAGGGAGTTTGAAAAGGACTACAACACCATCCAGTGCAAAGAACTCATCCAGTTGAACCTTCTGGATCCGGCAGACCGGAAAAAATTTCAGGAAATGAACATGCGCAAGCGCTGCGCTGAGTTCGTGGCCAAGTGCGCGGATAGTTCCCGCAAGCTGGTGAAAGAGAAATAAGAAAAAATGTAGCACTTTAGTTTTTTGAAGAAGGGTGTGCTAGTGGGGCCAAGGGATTCCAGGGCCCGGGGGCCAGACCGGCCCGCTTGGAATCATAAGGCGCTGATTTCTCCGTGGATGGGGCGGGGAAAATACCTCCCGCCTCTTCCGGAGGAAACGAGCTTTTATCCTCGGGGACAAGGGGAAACCCAGCCGATGCTTCCGGCGCGTTCCGGCCTGGCCCCCGGGCCCAAACAGAGGCGTTGCCGCCATTTTTTCAAAACTCTAAACTGATACGAAAAAATCTTCTCCTATTTTAGCGGGTGGGCAAGGAACGTCGGTCTTCATGGCGTGAGAGGGCAAGATGAAATTCATCGCCGATCTCCACCTCCATTCCAAGTACAGCCGGGCCACGAGCCGGGATATGGAAGCGGAGACCATCTCTTTATGGGCCAAACGCAAGGGAATCAAACTTCTGGGGACAGGCGATTTTACCCACCCTCTCTACCTTCTCGACCTGAAGTCGAAACTGATCCCCCTGGGAAACGGACTTCTAACTCTGAAAAATGAGCCGGAAGGAACTCAATTCATGCTCACCGCGGAAGTGAGCAACATGTTCACCCAGGGAGGAAAAGGAAGGAGGGTGCATACTTTAATCTTCGCGCCTTCCTTCGAAGTCGTCGAACAGATCAATTCCAAGCTGGGGAAATTTGGCAAGATCAGTTCTGACGGCCGCCCGATATTCGGCTTCCCGGCCAAAGACCTGGTGAAGATGATCCTGGACATCTCAGCGGATTGCCTGCTCATCCCGGCCCATGCCTGGACGCCCTGGTTCTCGATTTTCGGGGCAAACTCGGGGTTTGACTCCATTGAAGAATGCTTTGGGGAGGAAGCCAAACATATCCGGGCCATCGAGACCGGTCTCTCCTCAGACCCGGAGATGAACTGGCGTTTAACCGCCCTGGATGATATTACGCTTATATCCAATTCCGACGCCCATTCTCCTTCAAAAATCGGGCGGGAAGCCAACATTTTTAATTGCGAGTTGAGTTACACTGCGATCGTTAACGCTATCCGCAAAAAAGATCCGCGAAAAATTATTTTTACCATCGAATTTTTCCCGGAGGAAGGTAAATACCATTTCGACGGCCACCGCAACTGCAGGGTTCTCTTCGCCCCCAAAGAAACCAGAAAAAACAAGGGGCTTTGCCCGGTCTGCGGTAAACGGCTGACGGTTGGCGTAATGAACCGGGTGGAGGAATTAGCCGACCGGCCGGAAGGGGCGGTTTCGCCCAAAGCCATCCCGGCCTTGCACATGGTTCCCCTGGATGAAATCATCGCCGATGCGCTGGGGGTCGGGGCCAACGCCGCCTCTGTGGAGAAAGAATACCTGCGCCTGGTTGAAAGGGGAGGGACGGAGTTTGATATTTTATTTGAACTTTCTCCGGAAGAGCTGTCTTCCTTCACCCCGCCGCTCATCCTGGAGGGAATTTTGCGGGTGCGCGAAGGACGCCTGAAGATCACCCCGGGTTACGACGGGGTTTTCGGCAAGATCCAAATTTTCTCCCCGGAAGAAAGAGGAAAAAGGCCTGCATCGGGTGAAGCTTTAGAAACAGATCAGATGAAGCTTTTCTGATTTTCTCCCCATGTCTCCCTATTTTAAAAAAAGTTCCGTCCTTTTGGTCAATCCGTGGATTCATGACTTTTCAGCTTATGACTTCTGGCTGAAACCTCTGGGGCTCCTGTACATAGGAGCCATCCTGCGGTCAGAGAGGCTTGAAGTTTTTCTGCTTGATTGCCTGGATTTCGCCTCCCTGCCGGGAAAAATTTCAACGGCGCTGAAGCCGCCCAAACGCCGGGATTTCGGGCAGGGGCATTTTTATAAAGAAAATATTCCGAAACCCGAGGCCCTCCGGGAAATCCCCCGCCAGTTTCGCCGCTACGGAATTCCCCCAGATGGCTTGAGAAAGATTATCGGCACGCTTCCACGCCCCGACCTCATCTTAATCACTTCTTCCATGACCTACTGGTACACCGGCCTTAACGAAACTATCCAGTTCCTTAAGGCAAACATTCCGGGGGTACCGATCTTCCTGGGGGGAATATACGCCACGCTTTGTACAACTCATGCCGAAAAGCATTCCGGCGCAGACCGGGTCATTCCTGGCCCCTGGGATGGAGAGAAAATGAGAATATTGTCGGAGCGCTTAGGGAATTTTCCTTTCCGCATTCATGAAAAATTTGACTCCTGGCCGGCACCGGCTTTTGATCTCTATCCCCGGCTGGAGTATGTTTGCCTCCTCACCCGATCTGGATGCCCTTTCTCCTGCACCTACTGCGCGGCTTCCCGGTTAACCAGAGGCTTTGAGGTTAGGCATCCGGCGCGGGTGGTGGAAGAGATCATCTCCTGGCAGGAACGATTTGGAGTCGGTAATTTTGCTTTCTACGATGACGCTCTTTTAATCCATGCCGGCGCACATATCGTGCCCATATTGCGCGAAGTGATCGAAAGAAACATCCCCTTAAGCTTTCATACCCCCAATGCCCTTCATGTCCGGGCCATAGATGAAGAGGTGGCCGACCTTCTCTACCGTGGAAGGTTCAAGACAATCCGTCTTGGTTTGGAGACCGCAAGTGAAATAACCCAGATGGAAACAGGAGGAAAGGTGAACAACCGCGAGTTCCAGATGGCTGTAAGAAATTTAAAAAGAGCAGGGTATGCCGGAGACGAAATTGGCGTTTATCTCCTGGCCGGTCTTCCTGGTCAACGAGTTGAGGAGGTCGAAGAAAGTATTTCCTTTGTGAGGGAAACCGGAGCCAGGCCAATCCTGGTGGAGTATTCCCCTATTCCCGGCACTCCCATGTTTGAGAAAGCCAAGAGGATGTCTCCGTTCGACCTGGAAAACGAACCCTTATATCACAACAATTCCCTTTTCCCTTGCCGGTGGGAAGGTTTTTCTTGGGAAGATTTTAGAAGATTGAAGGAAGAGTTAAGGGAGTAGGGACCATCCTTCAATTTTTCCCACCAGATGGAGAAGCAAGAGGAGTGCGATTTCTTCATCTGGTTCGAGGTTGTTGGCCCAAACGATCGAGACGCCCACTCATTTCCTCAAGGCCTATAAACTCAACCTTTAACTTATCATAAGAACGGGTATATCCCCGGGTCACATCTTGACATATGATCCAGTTTTGTCCTTCAGGGTATTGACTGCGAAAAGCCCGCAAGTTTTTAGATGCAAAATGTTCTGCTTTCCACTTGCATTCAATGGCGATCGGATTCTTTCCCCGAAAATTTAATACAAAGTCCACTTCATGCCCCCTCTTATCGCGCCAATACTGCACGATCGGCGCCTGGAGGTGACTTTGCATTTCATTTAATACCCAGTGTTCCCAGAGGAGCCCGAGGTCGTCTTCGCGAATTTGCTGCCAACCCCTAAAGAAGCAAACAAATCCTGTATCGAAGGCATATGTTTTGGGCGCGGAAATAATTTCCACTGACCGGCGCGTCGAGAAGGGGCGGATTACCTGAATAACCCAGGTGGCTTCCAATGCGGAAAGGTAGTTACTGATGGTGGACCGACTTACCTCGCATGGGGCAGCGAACCGGGTGGCTTCGAAGAGGCCCCCGCTTTGGATAAAGAGGAGTTCCATAAATCGTTGAAAGGAGTTGCGGCGTTCCAATCGAAATAGTTCCTGAATATCTTTCGCCCAAAACGAATCGATCCATTCCTGAAATTCAATCTCTACAAGTTCCGGGTTTAAGAAAAAAGGGGGTAGTCCGCCCCGCAGGAGCCGGTGAGGCAGGTCCGGATTTCCGAAATCTATAAGGTCTGCAGACATCATCGGAGTTAGCCATAACTGCGCCTTTCGTCCTGCCAGCGTGTCTCGGAACCGTGAAGAAGCCTGCAGGGTCGAAGAGCCCGTGGCGATCAATTTTAAAGAAGGAAAATGGTCGGAAGCAATCTTTAAAATTTCGGAGGGATTGGGCAGTCGGTGAATCTCATCCAAAACTACTTTTTTCCCTTTTAATTTTTCCAAAAAATCTTCCGGGTCTTCCATTTGCCGCCGTATCCGCGGGAGTTCACAGTCGAAATATTCTATGTTCGGAATGCTCTGGCAGAGAAAGGTCTTGCCCACCCGGCGAACACCCGCGAGCCAGACAATCGATTTCCGCGACCAGGCCGATTCCAACAATTTAAGCCAGAAAGTTCTCTGTACCATATGAAACCATCTTATCGTTTAGTGCTACTAAATGCAAGTATAATTGCGTTTAGTGCAAACCCAAAAATAGCGTTCACCGGGGTTACCTAACGAAATCGGGGGCGAAACGCGGCTAATCTCAAGGAGAAAGAGGGACCTAATATTGGCCAGGCGCTATTGACGAATATAGAATCGCTTTAGGGAAAAAACAAACCGTCATCTTTGATGATCTCGTAAAAAGTTAAAATTGGGATGGCAAGGTAAAAAGCTCTCCGCCTCAGGCGGACAGAAAATTTATAACTATTCGAAAGGACTATATTCCGGCTGGAGTTTATCCCGATGAAAATCGGGGCCGGAATGACAGAAAAACGGCTTTTCTGACTTTTTACGACCCAGCCTGTCAGGTCAAATTATTTATAATGCGCCACACTTCGCCTTTGCTCTTTTTTGCCTCGATCATCTAACCCCGATCCTCCTTCTTTTATCCTTTATTTCTTGCTGGAGCACAACACTGGCGTTAAAAAATCTGCTTCGATCGGCGCTATTTGCCATGCATTTCCTTATCCTTGTGGGTGGCGTACCATTCGAGCTGGCGGAAGATTCCGCGGAGTATGGCTACGTCCCGGTCGGAAAGGTTGGCCCTGCCGAAAATTCGCCTCAAAGTATGCATGATGCGTTTAGGGTTTTTGGGGTCGAGGAAACCGATGCTAAGGAGCAGCTCCTCAAAGTGGGCATACATGCTCTCTAATTTTTGGAACTCGGCCAGCTTGGGAAGCAACCCCGGGGAAGGCATTTCACCGGATTGCTGGACAAGGCTGGCTGTGTAAAGTTCGTAACAAAAGAGCATCACGGCCTGGGCCAGATTTAAGGAAGGAAGATTTGGGTGCGTGGGAATGGAGATCAAAGCGTGGCAGGGGGCGAGTTCTTCGTTAGTCAACCCCTTATCTTCCGGGCCAAAGAGGACGGCTACCGGAATGGATTTGGCATGGGTTAAGATTTCCGGGGAGATTTCCCGCGGGGTAATAAAAGGGCCGCGGTTTCTTCCTTTGCGGGCAGAGGTCCCGGCAATCCAGCGAAACCCTGCCAGAGCCTTTTTCAGAGAGGGATGAACTTCTGCCTTCTGGAGAACTTCCCTGGCCGAAGTGGCCATCATTCTTGCCCCCTGGGACAGATGATCCTGGGCCGGGGAGACCAGGATCAGTCTGGAAAGGCCCATGTTCTTCATGGCCCGGCTAACTGACCCGATGTTTCCGGCAGATAGGGGTTTAACCAGAACAATGGCGATGTTGTCCAGGGGATTTTTTAAATTAGCCATAGAGGATACAACAAATTGTAGGGGCAACCCTTCGTGGTTGCCCATTTTACGGGCGGCCACAGAGGGCCGCCCCTACGTTTTTTAACAAAAATTTAAAGATTTTGTAACACTTTAGCTCTTTGGAAAAAGGTATGTTGTAAGGGCCAAGGGATTCCAGGGGCCGGGGGCCAGAGCGGAACGCTTGGAATCATAAGGCGCTTATATCTCCGCATATGGGGCGGGCAAGAACCCCCGCCTCCTCCGGAGGGAAAGATCTTATGTCTTCGTGCCAAGCAGAACCCCAACCGATGCTTCCGGCGCGTTCCGCTCTAACCCCCGGCCCTCAACAAAGGCTTCTATACCATTTTTTCAAATCGCTAAACTGTTACAAGAAAGTGAATGTTAGTAGTACCGAAATCACCGAGTTTTAAAACCTTTCACTGCTTCGGTTCTCCGGTTTTTGCCCGGCGATACCCGGCCTTTTCGGCCTCTTCCGCAGTATCGAAAAAAACACGGTTTTTTGGATTTACCCTTGTTGCATCCGGGGTGCCGGGCATATGGTATATCATAGAACGTTTATTGGCTACGATCTTATCCGGCGGAACCGGGTATTCCTTCGCGGAAGGTGGTGGGGCTTTCCCTCGGATCAGGTGACTGAATTGGGAAAAAGGGCTCTCATCACGCTGGGTGCGGCTGCGAAATTCCTGGGGGCGTTCCTTGAGGCCTTTCTTCTTATCCCAAACCCCGAGGCCTTTTTTCCTGGCTTCATCCTCGGCTTCCTGTAACTCTCCCGCATATTTCCCTTTAACCGTCCCCGGGTAATGGAAAGCGTTTCCGGAGATGACCATCTCCCGGTTGATGAAAGTTCTGTCGGCAAACACATAAGCCAGGAGCCTTTGATATTTATCCCTTTCATCTTTCTCGTCAATCTCTAACCGGACAGTTTTCCCCCTGAGCAAAAGATAAGCAAACCCTTTGGCCCTCGACCCCCAGGGTTCCTGGCCAATCCTTCTCTGATGGGTTACCTCCGGGGCATCGATTTCCCGAAGGCGGACGTGCTCTTCGTGCTTATGAATGCGCACTAAAATCGTATCGCCATCGAATACCTTGAGAACTTTGCCAGAAAGGGTCTTGGCCGCTGCGGTCGCTGGAAGGATGAAATAAACGAGGGAAAGAAATAATAAGACCCAGTTGAAAATCATTTAGCAAGTTCCGCTGCCCTTCGCGGGATCTTCGGTAAATTATTGCTTCAGAACTTATAACTGATCGTACCAGACCGGGAGGGGTTCGTCAATTTCAGAAGGTTTTTTCGAAAAACCTGACCGTCGATCACTTTATTTACGATCATGCGGATAATCAAATCCATGCCCAGGCTCAGGCGGAAGGCCGCTCGGCTCAGGAAAATGAGGCGCTAACTTTTTCATCGGTTCAGGCGGGGAGATGCTTCTTTTTTTGGCAAGGGAATCTTGCTTAGCGCCAGAGACTTCTAAGTTTTTCCTCCCCCGCCGCAGGTTATAGGAAGCGAAGCAACGGTTTTTTAAATAAGAAATTCCCAGCCGATTTTCCTTTCGCCGATCCCCCTCCCGCCTGAGCCACAATAAAGGTTGAAGAATAAAAGTGATCGACGGTCAGTCGAAAAACATCTTGACCCTTTCTTTTAAATTTTATACAATCCACCCAGATTTCCCTTTTTCCCAAATTCTATGGCCGTTCGTTTAAGACTAACCATCCTTTCTAAGAGGTAGCGATCATGATCATCGGGGTACCCAAAGAAATCAAGAATAACGAAAACCGCGTGGCCCTTACGCCTGCGGGAGCAGAGACTCTGCGTAAAGCCGGCCATACTGTTTTGGTTGAAACCGAGGCCCTAAGTTTACCCTATACCCCGCTGGAAAAAATTTTAGGTTGAGGAAGGGGATTAACAACCATGGAGGATTATTTAAAGGAATACACGGAGCGAACGCCCGGTTCAGCGAAGCTCTACGCCCGAGCAATGCAGGTTATGCCCGGGGGGGTTTCCCACAACATGCGCTACTTCCCCCCTTACCCCCTATACATCAAAAAAGCTTCTGGCTCGCGGATCTGGGATGTGGATGGAAACGAATATATCGATTTGTGGATGGGACACTATGCTCACATCCTGGGCCACCAGCCTGAGCCGATCGTCCGGGGATTGCCAGAAAAAACTGCTCAGGGAGCCCATTGGGGCATTGTCAACGAATACCAGGTAGCCTTTGCTGAAGATATCTGCCGCATCGTGCCCTGCGCCGAGAAAGTGCGTTTTGGGGTCTCCGGCACCGAGGCCACCATGTATGCCGTAAGGCTGGCGCGGGCTTTTACCGGAAGGAATGTGATTCTCAAAGTAAGGGGGGGATGGCACGGACCAGGAACAGACCTGAGTGTAGCTTTACATGCTCCCATGGACGTAGCGGAGAGCGCCGGCCTGCCGCCAGGGGTGGCAGAATATACCAAAACTATCTCCTTCAACGACATCGAGGGAACAATCGCCACTCTGCATCGAAATGGACCTGATCTGGCAGGAGTGATCATCGAGGCTGTGGGCCAGTATTTTATCCCGCCTGCGGACGGTTTTTTACAAGCAGTGCAGGAAGAAACCAAAAAGCTGGGGGGAGTGTTTATTTTAGATGAGATCATTACCGGCTGCCGGCTCTCTCTGCGCGGCGCTCAAGGCAGATATGGCGTAAAGCCCGACCTTACAACCATGGGCAAGGTTTTGGGCGGCGGCATGAACCTGGGTCTGGTCGCGGGGCGTAAAGACATCATGGAACTGGCCAGCCCAACCTCTGGCTTACCCAAAGGGCGCGGAGTGCTGATGGGAGGCGGCACCTTCTCCTGTATGCTACCTTCCATGATCGCCGGGCGGGCCATGCTAAAGCATCTGGAAAAGTACGAAGGCGAAATTTATCCGGCGCTGGAGGATCAAGGACAGCAGTTGCGTAAGGGGATCGAAAACGCTTTCCGTTCACAGGGTATTGCGGCCAAATGCTTCGGGGTGGGCTCATTATTTACTACCTGTTTCCCATCATCGGCTGAGGCGCCCCTAAGAAACATCGAGGATGTGGAGTTGGGCACCGATATAGCCCGCAGGGACAAAGAATTTCGCCTGCGCCTGCTCAATAAGGGTGTTTACACTATATATGGCGGAGGCGCCCTTTCCATGGCTCATACCGAGGAAGACAGGCAACGGATTATCAAGGCCGTTAAGGAAACAGCAACCGAAATGTCTATGGCAAAAACCCAGGTTGTAAACAAAAATATTTGACATTCTATACTTTAAATTTTTAGCCCTACCCTAAGTATGTGAGACACTTTCTCCTAAAAAACATCTTATACACAATTGGAAGTCAAGGGGCTTAATCTTTTCTACTACTACTACCCTCTACCCACAGATTCTGCGGAAGAGGCAATAAAGGAGGTGATGTCTATGACCTGAAGGCAATACATGGATAGATTTAACAAATCCAAAAAAGGAGGGGAGAAAAATGAAAAAAGCTTTGTTATTGAAAGGGATGTTAATTCTCATGGTATGTCTTTTGGCAATCCCGACAATGACTGCCGCCCAACCCAAGGCCGAACCCAAGGCGCAGCCCAAGGCTGAACCCAAGGCTTATAAGTGGCGGATGAATCAGGGCCATCCTGCTGATAGCCCCTTCGGGAAAGCAGCCGAAGCTTTCGCCGATGAAGTCAAGAAGAAGACCAACGGACGTATCGACATAAAAGTCTATCATGCCGGGGCGCTCGCCGACTGGGTGTTGAGCAATGAGCTGGTGATGAGGGGCGATGTTGAAATGGATTTAAACCCCATAGCCCCCACCTACGACCCCAGGTTGAATATAGCCTATTATACCCCTTACCTTTTTAAAAACATTAAAGAAGCCAAAACAGGCTATGCTAAGGGTGGGTGGATCAATGTCATGGTCGACAAATTGCTGGCGGGTGTTAATATAAAGGGGCTGTCAGTCTTCCCTGTAGGCATGTCCGGCTGCACCTTAAGAAAAGCGCCGCCGAGCCCGGGAGACCCCGATGCGCCCAAGGGAATGAAAATAAGGGTGATGCCTCTCAAAGCTTGCGAATTGACCTATAAACGCCTTGGCTATATCCCTGTCGCTATTCCTTACGCCGAGGCCTATACTGCCATTGAAACTGGAATTGCCGACGGGCAGATGGGCGGTCCCCCCTTCCAGGGTCACGAGTTCCGGGACGTCCAGGGCGCTTGGATCCAATACAACGATTACGTTGAAACCCATTGGTTCAAGATGAATCGCAAGCTGTTTGCCGCCTTGACTCCGGGAGATCAGAAAATTTTGGTCGAGGCTGCCGAACGGCAGGCAACGGCATACTGGCTTGTGGTAGAGGCCGAGGATGAACTTTACCGCAAGAAGATGGCCGAGCGCGGCCTAAAGATAGTCATGCTCACGGATGCAGAACTCGAGAAGATCGCCAAGGCCATCCGAACTGACGTTTGGCCCGAACTCGATAAGCTGGTCGGCAAAGCCGTTATGGACATATGTAGAAAGCATGTGGGCATGCCGGTAAAATAACAGGCGCCGCCTCGTAGAAAATCAAGGGGAAAACCCCCCTGCGGCTGGAATGAAAAAACCTGAATTTTATGCAAACTGCCCTCAAGGCGTCCAGGAAGGTTATTAATGATAGCCCCGCAAGCATTTTCCCGAGCGAAGAGAGTTGGATTATTAATTTGGAATTGCCTGGCCATTGCTCAGCGGGCCATCCTAATTGCCACCTCTTCTTTCATCATCATTCTCGTTTTCAGCGGGGTAATGATGCGCTACCTATTTCATTACCCTGGTATGGAAGTGGAGGAGATAGCCACCCTGGTCGCCTTCTGGCTCTACTTTACAGGGGCGATCTATGGCAGTTATGAACGCACCCATATCAAGGCAGAGGTGATACACCTTGTCGTTAAGAATCCGCGGGCGTATATCTGGGTCAAATCTATAGCCAGTCTCATTGTATTTATCCTGGTTATTATTATGTGTTACTGGGGCTATACCTTTTTCATGTGGGGCCTTGAAAAAAGAGGGCGGTCCCCGGTTTTACAGATGCCCATGGTCTATGCCCAGAGCAGCATTTTCTTTGGCGCTGTCCTGATGTCCTTTTATTTTTTCGTCGAACTGGTGGATAATTTACGCCAGGCATTGGGATTTGCCCCCCTCTCTAAAGTCGGCAAAGCAGAGGATCAGTAATTGGACATAGCTATCGATCTGTTAATCTTAATAGGTCTTCTCGCTCTCGGGGTGCCGGTGCCCTTCTGCTTCATGGCTGCCGTTCTATTTCTTGTCGTATTGCACGGCTACAGCTTTGAGTTTCTCTTGCCCGTGGCCTTTTATAGTTTAAATTCGTTAACCCTGTTAGCTGTTCCTTTCTTCATCATGGCTGGCGGGCTTATGGCCTCGTCGGGCATTGCCGAGCGGCTGGCCAACATCGCTACGGCTTTAGTTGGCAGGGTCAGAGGAGGCTTGGGAGGGGCCACTGTAGTGGCTTGTGCCATCTTTGGGGCTGTCGCTGGCACCTGCTCTGCGGCAGTGGCCGCCATTGGCAGCATTATGATACCACGGATGGAGGCGGAGGGTTACCCCCGGGGGCATGCCACGGGATTGGTGACCTGCGCCTCAGTGCTGGGGCAGCTCATCCCCCCCAGCGTGCCCATGATCCTTTTCGCCTGGGTAACCCGGCTATCCGTAGCAACCTGTTTCCTATCTACGGTAGGACCTGGCATTCTCCAATTAATATTTTTTATTTTTGTCAACTGGTGGATGTGCCGCCGGATTCCCACCATAAGAGTCTCTCCCCCGGTGAGTCTCCGGAAACAGGCAAAAGAGGTGGGGCATGCCGCCAAACATGGTTTCTTTGCCTTGCTGGCGCCCTTCATTATCCTGGGTGGCATTTATGGCGGCTTTACCACTCCCACTGAGGCGGCGACGATAGCTGTGCTCTACACCATTCTCGCAGGATTCATCATCTACCGAAAAATGACCGCCAAAGAACTAGGTCGCATCCTGTTTACCACAGCCACCACCACCGGTGTAGTTATACTAATGATCTTCTTCGTGCAGATTTTAAGCCGTATTTACACTTTGGAGAATGTCCCCCAGCGCTTAATTGAGCTGTTGACCGGGGTCTCGGGAAACAAATATGTAATATTGGCCATGGTAAATGTTTTCTTGTTTATTCTCGGCATGCTCGCTGACGATTTCAGCGCCACCCTTCTGGCAGCGCCCCTCTTGTTCCCTATTATGAAGCATATCGGGGTCAATCCCTACCACTTTGCGGCTATAATGGGCACCAACTTGGGGCTGGGCAATGTAACGCCACCCTGCGCCCCCATCCTATTCCTGGGAGGGCGAATCGGCAATTGCAGCTTCGACAAATTAATAAAACCAGCGTCGCTTTTCATGGTTTTTGGCAACTTGCCAGTAGTGCTGCTTACCACCTATTGGCCTGATCTGTCATTATTCCTGCCTCGACTGGTTATGGGTATCAAGTAAGTAAAACCTAAATTTGAGCGATTCTTTTAAACCATCGCTCACTCTATAGTAAACTTGCCGACCAAGGGGCAAGAGGTAAGGCCAACAAAAAAATTTTAAGGAGGCGCGCAATGGAAAGGAGAAATTTAGGAAAAGTTGTGGGAAGCATTTGCTTGACTTTGTTCTTGGTAAGTATCTTAGCTTTCACTCCAGAACCGGCAGCTGGACAGGCCAAGGTCGATTACAAATGGCGATTCGGCAGCGCCTTTACGCAAAAAGTTAGAAATGATTCCATCCAACTGTATTGTGATCTCATCAACAAGTATTCCAATGGAAAAATCCAAATCAGATTTCAGCATAGCGGCTTGCTCGGGACCCATGATGAAATATTCCACGCGGTCCGGGAAGGAAGCATAGAAATGGCTTTTATTTTTCCGTATGTTACCATTGTTCCGGGAGGGATGCTCAACTGGATGCCCTGGACGACCTCGACCTATGAAGAAGCGGTCATTGTCTATGCTCCGCCCAATGGCATTCTGTATAAGGTCATGGACAAAGCTTATGAAGAGGTGGGTTTTAAACTTCTCTGGAGTAGCCCCATGGGACCCTATGGGATTGGGAATAAAATCCGGGAAATTAGAACCCCCGATGACTTTAGCAAGCTTAGATTCAGAGTTTCAGCCTCCCTTGGGTTTGTGCGGACAGTGGAGAACATGAGCAAAGGCACGGGCATGACCTTGCAAACGCTTCCGTGGGCGGATATCTATAATGCTTTGGATCGGGGGGTCGTAGACGGATGCTGGAGCCTGTGGGGCGCTTTAGTCGAGGAACGCATTGGAGAAGTCCTGAAATATTATACGGATCTGGGTTTTGGTTGGGACTGCGGCAACATTGCCATGAATAAGAAGCTGTATGACAAACTTCCCCAGGACTTGAAAGATGCTCTGTTCAAAGCTGGGCGGGAAGCGGAAGCGCGTGATTATAGGGAACGGAAAAAAGCCGACGAGGAATATAAACAAAAATTAGCTGCCGCTGGCTTGAAAATTTATTACCCCACAGAAGCGGCAAGGGATGTCTTCCGCAAAAAAGCCAACATGCCCGCTGTGTGGGATGAACTCTGTAAGCCCTGGCTGGAGAAACACTATCCTGGGCAGAATATGGGCAAGGTGATTTTGGATGAGCTGGAGAAGGTAAAAGTTTCCGTTAAGAAGTAAAAATTTTTTCTCGTCAGCCTAAGCCAATTAGGCTGACGAGAAATACTTCCGGGAAATATCATAATTGATGATCTCGTAAAAAGGCATCAATACTATGGTTTCGTAAAAAGCTCCAGATGCAAGGCGCGCAAAACCTGAGGAGTGAAGCGTACTTATAGGTACGCTGCAACGACGAAGGTGAAGCGCAACGCCGCAGATGGACTTTTTACGAAACCATCATAATTGATGATTTACGTTTCCTCGGGACAGGGAGGTTTATAAAAAACCGCCAGCCGGGACCGATAAAGGGAGGATGATGCGGATGAAGAAAGCCCTGACCGCCTTGTTGAATGGAATTCAGAAGGGGGAGATGGCCATTTGCTTGATTGGGTTGATCATTTCCACTCTGCTGATTTGTGCTACGGTGGTGAATCGCTACTGGCTTAATTTCGAAATCATGTGGCTAAACGACCTTGCTTTGTATTGTTTTGTCTTTTTCATGTTTGTGGCCTTTGCCGTTACCACCTGGAAAGAAGGCCATGTTTCCGTCGATCTTTTCCGCAAGCGAGTATTAAAAAATAGGCCTGTGGGAGGAGCATTTTATAAGGTTTTTTTGGAAGTGTTGTCCCTGGTGATTCTGGGCATCCTTCTTCCCGTGGCTTACCAATTCATGTTGCGGGCCATAAAATATCCTGAATATGGCACGTTGGTCCGTTGGTTTAACACCAGCTGGCTGCAGATCGCCCTGTTTATTTCCTTGGTCTTGGTATTGGTCCATTTGCTGGCGATCCTTCGCAGAGATATTAAGGAATGCGTCAAAGTCCTGCACGCTCATTCTCCGCGAGAGAGGGAATAAATGGAATACGGGGTCCTTCTGGGGTTAGCTTTGTTTTTCGTCGGGATACTGATTGGCCTGCCCTTGTGCTGGGTTTTTTTGGGAAGCTCCATAGCGGCCATTTTCATGATCAAGGGGTCCTTATCTTTTATGGCCGGAACTTTTTACCACGCCATAGACAATTACCTGCTGATGGCCATAGCCTTTTTCATTTATGCGGGCAACTTAATCTCCGAGTCCGGAATTGCCGCACGGCTGGTGCGGCTTTCTTATGCTTTGGTGGGCAGGATCAGGGGAGGCCTGGTGGATGTCGGTATCGTGGCCGCGGCATTTATGGGGGCCCTGACCGGCTCTTCGCTTCCGGTCATTGCCGCTTTGATTCCCATCTTAGTTCCGGGTTTGGAAAAATTGGGATACCAGCGGCGGTATGTGACCGCCGTTCTCTGTTCCTCAAGTTTTTTGGGGTACCTGATTCCCCCGAGCGTTCCCGGTCTTATCTATTGCTTGGTAGCCCAGCAATCTGTGGGCGCGGTCTTTTTGTCCACCGTTATTCCCGGACTTATTTTAGTCGGGGGTTATATATTGGTCAATACTTTTATCTGCCACCGCTATTATAAACCCAGCAAAGACGCTCCTAAACTTCCAACCACCTTCGTCGGGTCTATGAAAGAGATCGGAATCTCCACCTGGCTGGCCTTGCCCGCCTTGGGCTGCCCCGTAGTGGTATTAGTAGGGATTTATGGAGGGATCTTTACTCCGAATGAGGCGGGGGCCATTGCGGTCTTATATACGGCGGCGGTCGGTTTTTTTATGTACAGGGAAATGAATTTAAAATCTTTTTGGTCTTCCTCGCAGGGCACCATCGTAACCATGGGTATGTTTGCCTTTCTTCTCGGGTTTGGCACGGTCTTTACTCGCCTTTTGATTCGGGAAGGAGCGGGCGAAATCATGACCCAATTTATTTTGAGTATTTCCGAAAATAAGTATGCCATTTTATTGATGATGAACATCCTAGTGCTCATTTTAGGCATGTTTATCGACGGCATCCCCATTCTGATCATCGTCGTGCCGCTCATCATGCCCTTAGTTAAGCAGTTGGATATTAACATGGTCCACTTAGGGGCGATCATTGTGGTGAATATTGGATTGGGGGTCGTTACCCCGCCTTACGCCCTTTCCATTTTTTTGGGGACGCGGTTATCCAACGTGCCTTATGAAGATTTAGTGCCGCCCATGATGATCTTCCTGTTTTTAGTGGGCCTACCCGTATTGATGCTTACAACCTATATCCCCTGGCTTTCGCTGTGGCTGCCCACACTGGTGTTAGGTCCACAGGTTGTGGGGATAAAATGAAAAGAGACGGCGAAAATTTAGATGCCGTTAAGGGAATTTTTTTATAAATATAGCAGGGAGAGACTGCATGCTGGATATTCTCATTAAAAGTGGCCAGGTGATCGATGGCGCGGGGAGTCCCTGGTTTCGGGCAGATCTGGCTATCCAGCGAGAAAAGATCGTCCAAATACACCCTAAAATTGCCAACCAAGCCAAACAGGTAATCGATGCCACTGGCCTCATCGTGGCTCCTGGATTCATCGATACCCATACCCATTCTGATGTCCGAGTCTTTAAACACCCGGAAGAAGACGCCAAACTCATGCAGGGTATAACCACGGCTCTGATCGGACAGGACGGGCTCTCGGTGGCTCCCCTGGACGAGGCGAATAAAGGGCCGATGATGCTCCGCGTTTCCGGGCTTTTGGGCACTTACCTTACAGAATGGCCCTGGAACTCTATGGCCGAGTATCTATCCGCCTTAGAGAGGCTGCCTCCAGCTACCAATTCCATGATGCTCGTACCCCATGGCGCGATCAGGGCTATGGTGGTCGGCTGGGAGAATCGGCCGGCCGCTCCCTTGGAGCTGGAACGAATGAAACGCCTTCTTGCCCAGGCGCTGGAGGAAGGCGGGTGCGGGTTTTCCACTGGCCTTATTTACCCCCCGGGAATTTATGCCGACCGGATTGAAATGGTAGAGTTATGCAAAATTACGGCAAGTTACGGTGGGTTTTTTGTTGTGCATATGCGCAATGAGGGCGACCTGGTACTCGAGGCCATGCAGGAGGTAATCGGAATCTGCCTGGAGGCCGGATGCCCTCTGCATATCTCCCACCTGAAGGTTGCCGGGAAGCGCAATTGGGGTAAGGCGGGGGAAGCCCTGGGACTGATTGAGGAAGCGAGGAACAAAGGCCTGGACGTTACCTTTGATCAGTACCCTTACCTTGCTGGAAGCACGATGCTCGATGCGGTGATTCCTCCGCGCTTTCATTCCGGAGGCACGGCCAAACTTCTGGAAAGGTTGAAAAACCCGGCGGTCCGGGAGGAGATCCGCCAGGCGCAGGAGAATATCAAACCCGAACGTTGGGATAACTGGGTAGATTCCTGCGGCTGGGATGGCATTATGGTCAACTCCGTTAAATCCGCAGACAACCGTTTTGCCGAAGGGAAGACGATCACCCAGATTGCCCAAGATTTGGGTAAGCCTCCCTTGGATGCAGTGTGCGATCTGCTTATTGCCGAAGAAAATGCGGTAACGATGACTTTGTTCTATGGTTGCGAAGAGGATGTAAAGGAGATTATGCGGAGTGAATATATGGCTCTCTGCTCCGACGGCATTGTTGGAGGAAAACCCCACCCCCGCGTATACGGCACCTGCGCGCGTTTCCTGGGGAAATATGTCCGCGAAGAGAAAGTTCTCAGCCTGCCCCAGGCGATTAAACGGATGACCTCTTTTCCGGCCCAGCGCCTCGGACTTCAGGACCGGGGATTACTTCGGGAAGGGATGATTGGTGATATCGCCATCTTTAATCCCGACACCATTATTGATAAAGGCACTTATGCTGAACCGAACCAGTATCCCCAAGGCATCGAGTATGTAATCGTAGGCGGGCAGATCGCTGTGGAGAAGGGGAAGATCACCTCTGTGAGAGCAGGGAGAGTCCTGCGCCGAAGATAATATGAAGATTTTTCCAGAAACATTTGAGGGGATCGAGAGGTATTATCGCGCCTTCCAGGGAAAATCGGAATTTGTCCCCATTCTGGCTCAGATAAACGAGCATGTGGTCAAACTCTGTGGAGGGGATATTCGGGAATATTACACCAATGCTCAGAAGTTAGTGCAGATGAACCTAACTGTTCATCAGTATTATACCCTGGACATGCCCGGTTTCTACTATGACATCTACAACATCGAGGCTGAAGCTCTGGGGCAGCGGATGAACTGGGAGCCGAATCGCATGCCGGATATTGACCGGCAAAATCCTTTAATCCGTGAGCAGGCGGATTTAGACCGCCTCCGCCCGCCGGATTTTAAGAACTCGGCCCGAATGCCTTTTGTCCTCGAGGTTATGAAACGTTGCTATGATCTCGGGCTTGCCGCCCGCATTCGCTTTTGCTCCCCGTTTTCCCTGGCTGTTAATGTTCGGGGAATCGAAACACTCCTTATGGACATACTGACGGCCCCGCAATTTGCTCGCCGCCTTTTGACGTTTTTGACCGACGAGGTTCTCATCCCCTGGGTCCAGGCCCAGAGGGAAGCCATCGGCCAGCCGCAGGCAACCGGAAGCGGGGCCGATGCCGCCGCCTCCCCACCGATTGTTAATGTTCCCATTCTGGAAGAATTCGTCAGGCCTTACGTTGCCCGGATGAATGAAAAGATTGGCCCCGTAATCAGTATGGGCTATTGGGGACAAAGCTATCTCTACAAGCAACCCAAAAATTTCCGCCGGATGCTGGAACTAATGGCCATGATGAGCCCGAATCTATTGATGTGCCTCGACCCAGATGTAGCTGAGACCGGCCCTGACCCTTATGTCGAATTTGCTAAGGAGAAGAAGATGCCCCTGATGTTAGGCATTGACACCCATCTTCTGCAGGACGGCCCCATCGAAAAGATTATAGAGCGCTGCCGGGAGTATGTCCGGGTTGGAGAAAGGGTGGATCGCCGTTTGATCATTTTTTTCAATGATATTTCAGTCCATACCCCTGCTGACCATGTCCACGCCGCCATTGCGGCCGTGCGCCACTTCGGCAAATACCCGATCGAAGAACTACCCCTTAACTCTTTTCTGCCACCCCCAAGGGAATCCTTTCCATCTTTTAGGGAACGATTTTCTTGAGTCGACTGACTTCCATTTTCCTGTTGGGAATCTATGGTCTCCAATAGAAGTTGTCCCATCTTTTACACTTTATCCTTTAGTCTACTCAAACCCCTCACCTTCATTCAACAGACAAGATTGTATTAGGAAAATTGAACAGTATTTATCTTAGCGACTATCCGGGATAAACGCCTCATGAGGAACCCGACCCAGAAGTTTTTCTTCCCCATGAAAGGCATTTACAAAGAACCGGGCCGATTCTGGAGAAGGAACTTTCAACCCCAGCTTCTGCAAAACCAGATCCTGGCGCAACAACTTAAAATCATCAAAACAATCCCCGACCGGGATAAAGGACTCTACATAATCCGCTTCCTCGTGCTTGCCGGGACGCCTCTGAAGTACAAGATGTTTTGGGATGGATTGTAAAATACCCAAAGCCCGGAAGGTTTCCATAACCAAGGGCAGACTCCCAAAGGAGGTGATGAGAACGTGGGATGTATCTTCAATTAACTGGATTGTATAGGAATTTCCTTTTTTATCCCCCTCCCCCCAACCCCCTCCCGCCAGGGGAGGGGTGATACTTGGTGGGCTCTCGAATTCCCTCCCCCTGGATGGGGGAGGGTTAGGGTGGGGGTGTTAATAACTTGAATGGAAGAAGTCCTTGTGCTATGTTCATTCTGCGCCTCCTGGGTGAAGCATAGGTTGAGAGTGACAACCCCGTTTTCAGTCAATGTTCATGCCACCCCAGAAGATGTTTCTATTTTCTACTTCATATTTTGATTACGGATTATGGTCACTTATTCGGTGGTAGATTTTTTTTTCGTGTGAAAGTATTATATATCCATATCTGATGATCTCGTAAAAAGCCGCCACTCCGGCCTGCCTGTGCCTGGCAGACAGGTGAAAACCGGAGTCCAGAGGTTTGATAACTCCTTGAAATAACTGGATTCCGGCTTCCGCCGGAATGACGGAAAAGGGCATTTTCAGACTTTTTACGAGATCATCATATCTATGCGCCCAATAAACGTTTTTCTATTTTCTCCGGGCCAATAAAAATCGCTCAATTTAGGATTCTATAAATATTGGGTTAAATCCGCCGCTAATTTTGATCATGCGGCGGCCTTTATAGTTTTAAAGGAGGTTAATATGATAATAGGAGTACCCAGGGAAATTATGGCTGAGGAAGGGCGAGTAGCTCTGCTGCCAAAGGAAGTCGAAGAACTTACCAAGCGCGGCTATAAGGTACTGGTGCAATCAGGCGCAGGTGCTGGCGCCATGATTGAAGACCGCGCCTATCTCAACGTAGGAGCGGAGATAGTGACAGATGTTCGTGAACTTTTCCAAAAGAGCCGGGTAATTCTCAAAGTAAAGGAGCCCATGGTTAATGATCAACTGGGCGAACATGAAATTTCCCTGATGCAAGAGGGAGCCGTATTAATTACATTTATTCATCCCGCTGCTCCTGGTAACCATGATATGGTGCGAAAATTACGCGACCGTGGCATTACATCTTTTTCCATGGATGCTATCCCCAGGATTGCCCGGGCACAACCAATGGATGCTTTGAGCAGTATGAGCACGATAGCAGGGTATAAGGCAGTGTTAGTAGCAGCTAATCGGCTGCCGAAGTTTGTTCCCATGGTAGGGACTGCTGTTGGAATGGTTAATCCCGCCAAATTTTTGGTAATAGGGGCTGGTGTTGTTGGATTACAGTCTATTGCCACAGCCAAGAGGTTGGGCGGCGTAGTATCTTCTGTTGATATTCGTGCTGCAGCCAGAGAAGCCGGGCGCAGCCTGGGAGCGACAGACACAGGATGGGATGTACCCAAAGAAATTGCCGAAGGAGAAGGCGGATATGCTAAGGCACTATCACAGGATTGGCTTAAAAAGGAACAACAATTTCTATCAGCGTTGGCAAAAGATGTAGATGTCGTCATATTATCTGCCCTGGTACCGGCAGAGCGAGCTCCAATTTTAATTACAGCAGACGCTGTAAGCTCGATGAAACCAGGTTCAGTGATAGTAGACGTTAGTGTAGACCAGGGTGGTAACTGTGAGCTGACAGAAGGCGGCAAAGAGATCACGCTTGCTAACGGCGTAGTTATCAATGGGTTTAAAAACCTGCCGGGGCGAATGCCTGTCCATTCCAGCATGCTGTACTCCAAAAATATTTATAATTTCTTCGTTAACCTGTATAAAGGTAATTCAGAAAAATTCGACCTTGATGATGAAATCAATAAAGAGGCTATGGTTACCTATGGAGGTAAAATTGTTCATAAAGGAACTCTAAAAGCAATGGAGGAAATGAAGGCTAAATAGAGGAGGAATATAGAGGAGGAATATAGATGCTTTCTATTATTATTATGCTGGGAACGTTTTTCTTTATTCTCTTAGTGGGCTACTTTTTAGTTTCGAGGGTGCCTACCCTGTTGCATACACCGTTAATGAGCGCCACAAATGCCATTTCTTCAATAACTATTCTTGGCGCTTTCGTTTTGTTTTCTAAAAGCCTCTCTACTGAGATTATCATTTTAGTTATTGTAGCCATAATAACAGCTTCGTTTAACTGTATTGGTGGATTTTTATTAACCGATCGCATGTTCAACATGTTTAAGGGGAAACAATAGTATGGAATTGCAGGTTGATCATATTGTTGCTGCGATTGTCATTCTTCTTTTCCTGGGAGGAATAGCATTATTCCGGGGTCCCCGTACGGCGCGTTTAGGTGGATGGCTTAATATACTTGCCTATGCTGGAGCCGTGGCTTTTATAATGATCCGTTATCCCACCTTGTTTCCCGAATTTATATTAATTGCCGTATTAATCGGTGGAACTGTTGGAGCAGCGCTGGCGGTTAAAGTCCGTATGATAGATGTCCCCCAGATGGTAGCTTTTCAACATGGCTGTGGTGGTGTTGCCGCCTTTCTAATTGCTTTTTCTGAGTATGTAATGGGTGGCGCTGATTTAGCTGCCATAGCACAGTTTGGCAGCGTTCTGGGTATAGTAGTGGGAGCAGTCACATTTAGCGGAAGCCTTATTGCCGCCGGGAAACTGGCTAAAGTAATTGAGCAGCGACCGGTGCTTTTAGCCAAACATTCGCAGATTCTACTTGGATTGTCTGCCATCACCATAATATTATGCGTATTTTCTTTGCTGAAAATCGGCTTGCCCGTGGGAATCGGTTTAGCTGTAACTCTTATCGTAATATCTATTATAGGGGGAGTTATCTTTACCATTCGTATCGGTGGAGCTGACATGCCCGTAATAATTTCTTTCTTTAATGCTACGGCAGGGTTTGCGGCGTCCTTTGTCGGTATTGCGCTTAGCAATTATCTGCTGATTGGATGTGGAGCTTGTGTAGCTGCTTCGGGTTCTCTGCTTACACTTTCTATGTGCAAGGCTATGAACCGGAGTGTAATCAATGTGCTGTCCGGGTCTAAACGTACCATTAGTCGCCCGGTTCAAGAAGCAGCGGGCCAGGCACTGCCAGTTAAAGCTGCCAGTATTGAGGCTTCGCCATTTGATAGGGCTATTGCTTCCTTAAATGGCGCCAGGGATGTCGTTATTGTTCCGGGATACGGCATGGCGCTTTCACAAGCCCAGGGGCTGGTGCATGACCTAGAGAGGTTGTTTGAAGGCAGGGGGGCAAATGTGCGGTATGCCATACACCCTGTTGCAGGTCGTATGCCGGGTCATATGAATGTATTGCTCGCCGATGTGGGTGTAGAGTATGACAAGTTATTTGAATTAGACAAGATAAATGATGAATTCAAGAAGGCTGATTTGGCAATTGTGGTGGGTGCCTGTGATGTGGTTAATCCTGCCGCCACGACGCAACAGGATACTCCCATATCCGGTATGCCCATATTGAATGCTCATGAGGCTAAGTCTGTTATCGTATTGAACTGGGATGAAAAACCTGGTTTTTCCGGCGTGGATAATCCTCTTTACGGGATGGAGCAGGCTATACTGATGTGGGGCGATGCTAAAGAAAACCTGGGCAAATTGCTCAGTAGCCTACAGAGTGATAAGCTTGTGTAAGCCGCAACAGCCCAGGTAACGGCAGGAACGGGATTGTCAGGTAAAGCTGCCAGTGTTGATGACGTCTTAAAAGGGCAAAATTTCCTTCTTTTTGTCATTCCCGCGAATGATGAAAATTCAACTTAGCAATTCCCCCAAAAACAAACAGGACAGAAAACGCCATGCGAACGACCTATGCCCAAATTGATCTTGCCGCCATTTCCCATAATATGCGCCAGATTCGGGCAGCCGTTTCCCTGTCAACTTTTATTATGGCTATTGTCAAAGCTAACGCCTATGGCCATGGCGCAGTCAAGGTAAGTGCAACAGCCCTTTCAGCGGGAGCAAATGGTTTGGGCGTGGCTATTCCGGAAGAAGGGGCGGAACTCAGGGAAAGTGGATTTAAGGTTCCTATTTTTGTGGTCGGCCTGACCCTCCCTCAGCAAGCCAAACTCTTCCTCGATTATGACCTTGTGGCCACGATCTCAACATTGGAAATGGCCCGGGCCCTGGCGGAGGCAGCGCACCGAGTTCGCCGGAAAGCCCAAGTGATGGCCAAAATCGATACCGGCATGGGGCGGATCGGTATCCGCCCCGAGCAAGCTTTGAGCTTTCTCCAGGAATTACTGACCATCCCTGAACTGGAACTGCGCGGGATTTTCACCCACTTGGCCACGGCGGATGCGAGAGACAAAACCTATTCCCACTACCAACTGGACCAATTCCAAGTTGCCGTAAACCGAATTGCTGAAGCGGGGATAGCACTTTCCTGGATATCCGCAGCGAATAGCGCCACCATCCTTGATCTTCCCCATGGCTATTTCAATATGGTACGGCCCGGTATTATCCTCTACGGTTTACCACCTTCGGGCGAGACAAGTCAAAGTTTACCCTTATTGCCGGCGATGCAGTTCAAGACGAAAATCGTTTTCATAAAACAGGTCCAGGCTGGAACGCCCATTGGTTATGGCGGCGCCTATACAACTTCTCAGGAGACTTTCATCGCCACCTTGCCTGTCGGCTATGCTGACGGTTACAGCCGCGATTTGTCCAACCGGGCTTCCGTTCTCATCGGCGGCCGGCGATGTCCGGTAGTCGGGCGGGTTTGCATGGACCAGATCATGGTCGATCTCGGTCCTTCTGGCCAGGCTAAGATCGGCGATGAGGTGGTGCTATTCGGGCGGCAGGGAGATGAAGAAATCACGGTTACGGAACTAGCTGGTCTTGCCGGGACCATCAATTATGAACTGGTCTGCGCCATAAGCGGGAGAGTGCCCAGAGTCTATATCAACGAATAACCTGGCCGTTGAAATTTACACAAAAGACTTGACATTACCCAATTCATTTGCTACAAGACAATTCTATTCGTTGCCAGAAGGAATATCGGCCCTTATTTCTTCACCCTTCTACCCACAGATTCTGCGGAAGAGGCAACAAAAGAAGCAAAAAATTGCTGGGCAGAACCGTTGACCGAAATCTGGTCATTATTTCACTTAAAAGGAGGCCCGTCATGTCATTATTTGGATCTTTAAAACGGAGTTCGGTGCGCGCGTTGGCGCTTGCCGCGTTCCTGTCTGCGGCGCTATTGTTCACCTCCCCTGCGAATGCGCAAACCATCAGTGCGGTAATGCACTCCGCCCTGCGGGTGCTGGACCCGGTCATTACCACAGCTCACATCGTCCGCAATCATGGCTACATGATTTACGACACCCTGGTGGCGACTGACGCCAATGAAAAAATCCAGCCGCAAATGGCCGAAAAGTGGGTGGTATCCGCGGACGGCAAGACTTATACCTTCACCTTGCGCAGCGGTCTGAAATGGCACGACGGCCTGCCGGTCAAGGCCGAGGATTGCGTTGCCTCGATCAAGCGCTTTGCCGAACAGGACAAAATGGGCCAGATAATGATGACCCTTGTGGCCGATATGAAGGCAGTGGATGATAAAACCTTCCAGATTGCCTTCAAGGAACCTACCGAAGTAGTGCTGACTGCCCTGGCCAAACCCAGCGGCCTAGCGGGCTTCATGATGCCCAAGCGCATTGCCGAAACGCCTGCCACCCAACCGATCAAGGAACACATAGGCTCGGGCCCCTTCAAGTTCGTCGCCGCCGAATTCAAACCCGGCATCAAGGCGGTCTACGAAAAAAACAAGGATTATGTGCCGCGTAGCGAACCCGCGAGCGGGAACGCTGGCGGCAAGGTGGTTTACGTGGACCGGGTGGAATGGGTGACCATGCCTGATCATATGACCACGGTAAACGCCCTGCTGGCCGGAGAAATCGACTACATGGAGTGGGTGCCTTTCGACCTGCTGCGCATGGTCGAAGGCAAGAAAGATATTAAAGTCAGCGTGATCGAAAAGCAGGGCTTCCAGACCATGTACCGCTTCAATCATCTGCACCCGCCCTTCAACAACAAGCTGATCCGGCAGGCAGCGATGTACGCGGTAGGCCAGGAAGACGTGCTGAAAGCGCTGGTCGGCAATCCCAAGTACTACAAGACCTGCCCAGCCGTGTTCGGTTGCGGCACGCCTTATGAGAGCTCTGCCGGCGCAGATATGGTTGTGCCGTCCAACCTGGAAAAGGCCAGGGAACTGCTCAAGCAAGCCAAATACGACGGCACGCCGGTGGTGCTCTTGCAGCCGACGGACGTCATTACCATCGCCGCGCAACCTGTGGTGATCGCGTCGGCGTTGCGCAAGGCCGGCTTCACCGTCGACATGCAAGCGATGGATTGGATGACGGTGGTGACGCGCCGGGCCAGCATGGAACCGCCGGCCAAGGGGGGATGGAACCTTTTCTCCACCAACTGGTTGATTGTGGAAATCATGGATCCGCTGCGCTCACCGATTGCTGCCGCCAACGGGACAAAGGCCTGGTTCGGTTGGCCCGATGTGCCCAAAATCGAGGAACTCCGTCATAAATTCGTGCGCACCTCGAAGCCGGCCGAACAGAAAAAACTGGCTGAAGATATCCATAAACTGGTGATCGACGAGGGCGTGCTTATGCCGCTCGGGCAGTTTTACATACCCAGCGCCTATCGCACGAACCTGACGGGCGTCTTAGAGTCACCCGTCCCTTTCTTCTGGAACATTAGAAAAACCGGTAAGTAAAGTTCATCATGCCGACCTACATCGCACGGCGGCTTCTGGCTACCATTCCCGTCATGGGAATGGTAGCCGTGATAGTGTTCGCCATTTTACGCCTGACGCCGGGTGATCCGGCGGCCATCATTGCCGGGGATGCCGCCACTGCCGAGCAGTTGGAACGAATCCGCCACCACATGGGACTGGATAAACCCATTTATATCCAGTTCATTCTGTGGTTGGGACAACTGCTGCGCGGCGACCTGGGTCTCTCGCTGATTTCCGGCGTGCCCGTGGTCGGGATGATCGCCGACCGCATCGGCCCATCTCTGGCGCTGGGCATGTCCACAATCGTCTTCACCGTCATCATCGCGGTCCCTCTGGGGGTGATCGCCGCCTGGCGGCAGGGAACTCTGCTGGATCGCGCGGTGATGGCCTTTTCCGTTTTCGGTTTTTCAGTGCCCATCTTCGTTACTGGCTATCTGCTGATCTTCTTTTTCTCCATAGGGTTAGGCTGGTTCCCGGTGCAGGGTTACAAGCCTCTGGCCGCCGGCTTCTGGCCCTTTTACCATAGGCTAATTCTGCCTACGCTGGCGCTCAGCACCATATACATAGCCTTGATCGCCCGCATCACCCGCACCAGCATTCTGGAAGTGATGGGTGAGGACTATATCCGCACGGCCCGGGCCAAAGGCGTGAAAGAGAGCGCCGTCCTGATACAACACGCCCTGCGCAATGCCGCCGTGCCCATCGCCACCATCATCGGTATAGGCATGGCCATGCTGATCAGCGGCGTGGTGGTTACCGAGTCCGTCTTCAATCTGCCCGGCCTGGGACGCCTGGTGGTGGAAGCCGTGCTTGCCCGCGATTACCCGGTGATCCAGGGGCTTATCTTGCTTTTTTCCTTCATCTATATTCTGATCAACCTGGCGGTCGACATCCTTTACACCGTGTTCGATCCCCGTATTCGTTACTGAGAAAATACATGTCGGCTACCCCAAACCATAAACCCGGGGAAATGACCCGGGAAGAACCTTTTGAGCTGCCGCTGACCGGGGAGGCTGCGCCCCATATTTCCGGGCCTTCCGCCTTCGGGCACTTTAAACGCACGCTGAAGAGGGGGCCGGCGCTCATGGCCCTCTTGATGCTGGGCGCTATCGTGTTTGTCGCCTTTTCCGCGCCCTTTCTGGGCACCACTGATCCGATCGCCATCGATCCGGGCCAGCGGCTAAGGCTTCCCACCGCCGAAAACTGGCTGGGCACAGACGCCTACGGCCGCGATGTTTACTCGCGGGTGATTTACGGTTCGCGAATTTCGCTCATGGTGGGCTTAGGCGCTGCTCTGATGAGCGTGGCGGTCGGATTGCTGATTGGGGTGATCGCCGGCTATGTCCGTTTGGCTGATGCGATCGTCATGCGGGTGATGGATGGGGTGATGGCCATTCCCAGCATCCTCCTGGCCATTGCCCTTGTGTCGCTCTCAGGGGCGAGTCTGTTGACTGTGCTGGTGGCCATCACCATTCCCGAGATCCCGCGGGTGGTCCGGCTCGTGCGCGGGGTGATTCTTACGGTGCGCAGCGAGCCTTATGTGGAAGCCGCCATTTCCCTGGGCACCCGTTTGCCCACTTTGCTGCTCCGTCATATGGTTCCCAACACCGTGGCCCCATTGATTGTCCAGGGCACCTATATCTTTGCCTCAGCCATTCTCACCGAGGCCATCCTCAGCTTTCTGGGCGCGGGTCTTCCGCCGGAGAAATCGTCATGGGGCAACATCATGGCTGAGGGGCGGATGTATTTCCAACTGACGCCGGGACTTATTCTCTATCCGGGTATTTTCCTCTCGCTTACGGTATTGAGCGTAAACGTGCTGGGAGATGCCATGCGCGATGCCCTGGATCCAAGAATGGCGCGCAAGTTATGACCAGGCGCAGACTTGGTTCGCCAGGCAGCCTTTCGCTGGACTGCTGTGGCCTTGAGTGTATAAATTGCTCCCTTAATCCATAACCATTTACTACATCCGATGAACCTCGAAACTAACAACCTTAGCCCAGGTAAAAACCTGCCGGTCTTGATAATTGACAACCTATCGGTGCAGGTGGTCGGCATCCCCACAACCCATTATGTGGTTGAGAACATCAGTTTTGATGTAAAGCCGGGAGAGATGCTCTGTGTGGTTGGCGAATCCGGCTCTGGCAAATCGGTGACCGCCCTCTCGGTCATGGGGCTGCTGCCAAGAGGTGGACTCGTCCCCAGCGGCGGCGCTATTTTGGTCGACGGCGAAAACGTTGTGACTGCCAGCCAGAAACGGCTGCGGGAGATGCGGGCCACGCGCATGGCCATGGTATTCCAGGAGCCGATGACGGCGCTCAACCCGGTCGTACCCGTTGGCAAACAGATCGATGAAGTGCTGCGCGTGCACACCAATCTGACCAAAATCGAGCGCCGCGAAAAAGTACTATCCATGCTCGACTCAGTGCACCTGCCGGATGTGAAACGCATCTATGACGCCTATCCGCATCAACTATCCGGCGGCCAGCGGCAACGCATTGTGCTTTCGATGGCCTTGATCCTGGATCCCAAGCTCCTGATCGCCGATGAGCCAACCACGGCCCTCGACGTCACCACGCAGAAACAGATTCTTTTCCTGATCCGCGAGTTGCAGGAAGAGCATAATACCGCGGTGATGTTCATTACCCACGATTTTGGCGTGGTGGCCGAAATTGCCGAGCGCATTGTAGTTATGAATCGCGGACGGGTCGTCGAAGTTGGCCAGCGCGAGGATATCCTCGCTCGTCCGCGCCAGGCCTACACGCGCATGCTGGTCTCCTCGGTGCCCAGTTTGATCCCCAAGATGCGCCAGGCGCCTATGGGCGAGATCGTCCTGGACGTGGCCGCGCTGAATAAAACCTATGCCGAAAAGCGCATATTTGGCAGCGGTCGCACGGTGGCCGCCGCCCAGGACGTAAATCTGACGCTACGCCGCGGGGAAATTGTCGGGGTGGTCGGCGAATCGGGCTCCGGCAAGTCCACCGTGGCCCGCTGCATAGTCCGCCTGGTTGACCCGACTTCCGGGGCAATCCGCATCAAAGGCCTGGATATAGCTCAGGCCGGCGGGCGTAAGTTGCGCCCCTTCCGCCGGAGTACCCAGATTGTGTTTCAGGACCCCTATCGCTCCCTAAATCCCCGGCGGCGCGTGGGGGATTCCATTGCCGAGGGTTTGATCAATTTCGGCGCGCCGCGCGAAAAGGCACTGGCTAAAGCAGTTGAATCCCTGCGAACGGTCGGCCTCGATCCCGATGTCATGCAGCGTTACCCGCACCAATTTTCCGGAGGGCAACGCCAGCGTATTTGCATCGCCCGCGCCCTGGCCGTAGAGCCGGATATTCTGGTGGCCGACGAACCGGTCTCCTCCCTGGATGTCTCGGTGCAGGCCCAGGTATTGAAACTGCTGGAAGAAATCCGCGAGCGCACCGGCATCGCCGTGCTTTTCATCACCCATGATCTGCGGGTGGCCGCGCAGATATGCGACACCATCGTGGTGATGCAAAATGGACGCATCGTTGAAGCCGGTCCGGCTGAAACAGTATTAACCAGGCCGCAGCGGGAATATACGCGCGCCCTTATCGAAGCCGCCCCCGGCCGCGATTGGGATTTTCAGAATTTCAGGCCGGTGGATGCAAATAAGGCCCCGATTTTTTCGCGTGTAACGCTTTAGCCCTTTGAAAAGAGGTGGGGCGTAAGGGCCAAGGGATTCCGTGGCCCGGAGGCCTGGACGGACCGCTTGGAATCATAAGGCGCTGATTTCTTCGCGAGTGAGGCAGGGGAAATGCCCCCCGCCTCCTCCGGCGGAAACGCGCTGAGTTCTTCGTGGTCAAGTGGAAACCCGGCCGATGCTTCCGGCGCGTTCCGCCCAGGCCCCCGGGCCTTAACAAAGGTGGTCAAACCATTTTTTTAAACCGTAAATTGATACTTTAGTGTTAAGCAGACCACCGCGAAGGTGTGCTGCTAAACCATTCCCCAGAGGAGAGAACAATGCGTCTGCTATTGGCGATGTTCAAACATGAAACCAATACCTTTTCGCCCGTTCCTACTCCGTTTGAGCGCTTCTTCCGTGGCAGTTCGGAAGTCCTCTCCGGCGACCAGGCAATTGCTGCCTATCGCGGCACCGGCAGCGCCCTCGCCGGGTATATCGATATGGCCCACCGGCTCGGAGCGGAAATCGTGCTGCCGGTTGCGGCGGAAGCCTGGCCCAGCGGCCCAGTGGACGATCAAGCCTACCGGCGTATCAGCGATATGATTTTGGAAGAAGTCGCCAAAGGCGGCTTCGAGGGCATCCTGCTCGATCTGCATGGGGCGATGGTCACGCAGTCGCTTGAAGATGGAGAGGGCGCTTTGCTCAAACGGATTCACGAACTGGCTGCCAGAACGCCGGTAGGGGTGACCTTCGACATGCACGCCAATATGTACGACTACATCGTCAAGTACGCCACAGTCGTTAACGGCTACCATACCTACCCGCATGTGGACATCTACGAGGCAGGGTTGCACACGGCCGATATTATTGCCCGCACCATTGCCGGTGACATCAAACCCGTAATGGCGTGGAGCAACAAACCCATGTTGCCTCATGTAATGCGTCAGGGCACGCACAGTGAGCCCAACAAATCGCTGCAAGCTAAGTGCATCGCCTTTGAGAAAGTGAAGGCCTTGGCGGCTTCTCTCTTCGTCGGCTTCCCACACGCTGACATCACCAACGCCGGATTAAGCGCGGTAGTCTGCACCGATAACGACCCGCCACTTGCGCGCCAAATCTGCGATGAACTGCTGGGCGACGCCTGGCGCGCGCGCGAGCAATTTGTCTTCAAGACCGAGCCGCTTGAGCAATCATGCGCCCGCGCCAAGCAGATCAGGCAGGGCCCGATCGTGCTGCTCGATCACTGCGACAACGCCGGATCCGGCGGCACCATGGACACCACTATCGTGCTGGCCGAAATCTTGCGCCAGGGTTTAGAAAATGCGGTTTTCTATGCCATCTATGACCCGGAAGCAGTGCAGCGGGGGGTGAGCGCCGGCATTGGGGCTAAAGTGACCCTTGCGCTGGGCGGGAAAGTCCCTCTGCCGGCGCTGCGCGAAACGAATCGCCCGCTCGAAATAAGCGGCAAGGTAAAGCTTATCTTTGACGGCATCTTCCGCAACCGCGGCCCGATGTATCGCGGCGTGCTGAACAACACCGGCACCACCGTCGTACTGGATACCGGCCAGGTCGAGATCGTCATCATCTCCCAGCATCAGGAACCCTTCGATGTCAGTTGTCTGCAGTCGGCCGGCATCGATCCTCTGCAAAAACGCTACATCGTGCTCAAGAGCCGGGTCCACTGGCGGGCTGGCTTTGGCGAACTCGCCCGCGAGGTTATCGAATGCGGGGGATTGGGGGTGGCCACCTCTGATTACAGCCAGCTCGAATTCAAGAATGTGCGGCGGCCAATTTATCCACTGGACCAAATGTGAGGGCCTTGTGAGAAGTCTGAAAATCCCCTTTTCCGTCATTCCGGCCCCGTATCAAGTGCGGGGTAAACTACAGCCGGAATCCAGTTATTTCAAGTAGTTATCAAACCGCTGGACTCCGGTTTTCACCTGTCTGCCAGGCACAGGCAGGCCGGAGTGACGACTTTTTACGAAGCCATCAGAATTAGGAGGGCCTAAAAAGATGACTACAAAAAAAATCGGGCGCAGGGATTTTTTGAAATCGTCATTTGCCGGCTTGGGGGGGTTCATTTACCTGGGGGCAAACGAGAAAACCCTGCAAGAAAAGTTGGAGGAGAAAACCGAGAAAAAAATGGCCTACCGGGTCCTGGGCAAAACAGGCATCCGGCTGCCGGTCATAACCATGGGGGTCATGAATACGGATAACCCCAGCCTGGTTCATGCCGCCTTGAATGCCGGCATGTTTCACCTGGATACGGCTCAAACCTACCAGAGGGGGACCAATGAGGCCATGATCGGGGAGGCGCTCCAGGGACGACCCCGGGATTCCTTTATGATCGCCACCAAAGCCCGCCTGCCCAACGATCAAAAGACCGGCCTTTATCCGGCAGAGGCCACCGAAGAAGCCTATACCGCGAAAATCGATACCAGCCTTAAGAGTTTGAAACTGGATTATATTGACATCTATTACCACCACAATGTATGGGTGCGGGATTCCGCCCTGTTTGAACCGATTATGAAATCCCTGGAAAAGGCGAAAAAAGCCGGGAAGATCCGTTTCATAGGTATTACCACCCATCGGAACGAACCGGAAGTGATCCAGGCAGCCATCGATTCCCGGGTTTACGATGTGGTTCTGGCGGCCTATAATTTCCGCCAGAAACATTCGGAAGAGGTGAAGAAGGCCATCGGACAAGCTGCTGCCGCCGGCTTGGGGGTTGTGGCCATGAAAACCATCGGAGGAAACATCCGGGGAGCTTATGCGACCGAGCAGATCGATGCCCGGGCCGCGCTGAAATGGGCTTTGCAGGATACCAACGTGCATACCATTATAGCCGGTTTCACCACCTTTGACCAAATGAACCTGAACCTTGCGGTCATGAAAGACATGGCTCTCACTCAAGCGGAAAAGGCACACCTGCGTCGGGCGACGCTCCTTTCGGGCCTTTACTGCCAGGGCTGCGGGCAATGTGTGAAGCAATGTACCAAGCAACTCCCGATTCCCGACCTGATGCGGGCCTATATGTATGTTTACGGGTATCGAAATCTGGGCGCGGCCCAGGATCTCCTGCTTTCCCTGAATCTACCAGCTGAAGCTTGTCAGGATTGTTCCTCCTGCCCGGTAAAATGTCTCAATCGATGGAAAGTATCTGATAAAATCCTGGATGTTCTCCGCCTCCGGGAAGTTCCTTCCGGTTTTCTCGCCTGAAGGGTGCGGAAAGGGATGAATAAAAATGAAAGGGTCATCTCCAAATCAGCTAAGGGATAAAGAGCCGGTATATTAAAATGAACAGTGATTTCATGGGCCCGGAAGAAAAGTCAGCTTGCTTGCAATCATGAGGCGCCTCTCTCTCCCTACGTGTGGCGGGGGAGTCGGCAATTTCTTCGAAGCTCTGTTTTTCCGCCCCCGCTGCGCTTTGCGGAAGGCAGGCAGGGGGGGCTATGGAAAGTGGATATCCCGCCGATGCTTGCGGCGCAACCTGCCTTTCCTTCCGGGCCCTTGAGAGGTTTTCAATAAAATTTGATCAACTAATTTGGAGATGATCCAAATGAAAAAACTTAGAATATGGGGAACCCCGCTTTTCCTTATTTGCTTTCTCCTGGGGATAAGCTCACTATGGGGAGTCTCCCCGGCTGAAGGGAAAACCATTTCTTTCCCGGAAGTAAGCGGCTGGCGGCAGCCTGAGAAGCCACAGGTATTTTCCCCTGAATCGCTCTACGAATACATCAATGGCGCCGCCGATCTTTATTTAAAATACGACTTCCAGGACCTGCAGGTGGCTGAATACGTAAATGAGAAGAAGGCGGCGGTGACCGTTGAGGTATACCGCCATCGGACGCCGACCGATGCCTTTGGGATCTACAGCCAGGAGCGCTTAGCCAGCGCCAATTTTCTAGATATTGGAGCGCAGGGGTATAGCGAAAGTATGGTCCTCAATTTTTTCAGAGGTGTCTATTACGTAAAAATAAGCAGTTACAACGCGGGAGCGGAAGAAAAAAAGATCATGACAGCTTTTGCCCGAAAGGTGGACCAGATTTTGGAAGGGCAAGCGACCTTCCCGGCCATCCTATCTTCTTTTCCATCCGAAGGGAAAAAGAAGAATACAGAGAAGTTTATAGCCAAAGATTTCCTCGGTTATTCCTTTTTGTACTCCGGGTTTATTGCCGACTATGAGATCGCCGGAAAGAAGTTTAAGATCTTTGCTATCGAGGGTAAAAGTCAAAATGACTGCCGGGATATGATGGAAAAATACCTGAAAAAAACTGGAAACGTGGAGAAGAAAACTGCCGAAGGGATCTATCGGGCGAAGGACCCTTATCATGGGATGATAGACCTTTTCTTAAAAGGCAGATATATCTGGGGAATCATAGATCTGGACGTCCCGGATCTCCGCTCCAGATACCTCAAACACTTTGAAGGCTTGTCCAAGAAATAAAAATGGTTCTTTCAGTTCATCGTTCCTTTTACGCCGCTTTTAATAAATTGGGCCTGTTGGTCCCTGGAAGCTGGGGAAGGAATTTCATATAAAAGATTGCCAAGCTCAGCCCTGGCGGAGCTATTGCGAAATATCCTTACCCGCAGATGCAGGCCCTATCCCTCTGTATTGTGCCCGGGACACGGCCCAGAATGCCCGTAAAAAAATTAGGGGTGACTGGATCAAGAAAATCCTTGACAGAAATTTCCCACGCGCTATGATTTGAATGAGCGAACATTCATTCGTTACTACTTCTTTTTTTGTTCATCAGGAAACAAACCTAAGGCATCTCTCATATTATCTTCCTCTCTTTTCGAAAAAGAAGAGGATAGAGGTGAGGCGTGCGAAGTAGGGTACGGCTGTACGATTCTATGCCAAGGTCAATAGTCCCCCCTCAATGGAGGGGTAAGGGTAAGAAAGAGGAAGCTAATGGTCGGGGAGAGATGGAGTTTGCGGAAGGACGCGCGGTATAACTATGCAGGTTAAAGCTCATGTTAAAGATAAAAACCTTATCCGTGAGAAAAGGAAGCAAATCATCGCCGGAGCCGTCCAGGTTTTCAAGAAAAAAGGGTACCACAAGGCCACGGTGCGAGAGATTGCCAAGGAGGCGAAGATCGGCATAGGCAGTATTTACGACTATGTCAATTCCAAGGATGATATTCTATATCTTTTTTTTGAAAATTATGTTACTGACTTTTTCGAAAAGGTAAGGTCGCAAGCTTCCCAGATTTCCGATCCTCTCTTGCGGCTTAAAGATACCTTCCGGGCTTATGTGGAAACTGCTATGGAACTGGAAGATCAGGTGATGCTTGCTTATACTCAGGCGCGGTACGTAAAGAAGAAATATCTTAAAATCATTTTGCGGAAAGAATCGAAGATCGTCGAGCACTTCCGCATGATCCTTAGCGAATTAGGGAAAGGTTCGTTTGATTCTCATTTGCAGGCTAATTTTTTGGTTTTCAGCGGCGTCTTCGGGGTTTTACGCCGCTGGATTTTGAAACCAAATTACAGCCGGAAGGAAATCATTGATTTTTTGGTGCAAACCCAGATTCGCGAAGTAATCCAGAGAACTTCTAAGGGAGGAAAAATACCCTCTAAATTTTTAAAACCTTGAACCTTACGCCTTGCGCCTCACGCCTTGCGGGTTTTGAGAAGGAGTCGCAGTATGTTTGATCGAAAGAAACTTGAGGATATACAGAATCAAAGTAAAAAGTGGAATGAGCGGGTGGAAAAGTCCCTGGATAAGAACCCCGAAAGGAAAAAAGATTTTTTGACAACTTCCGGAATTCCGGTGCAAAGGGTTTTTTCGCCGGAGGACGCCGCTGAATTAGATTACCAGAGGGATCTTAACCTCCCGGGAGAATTCCCTTACACCCGCGGCGTCCAGCCTACCATGTACCGGGGTCGGTTCTGGACGATGCGCCAGTACGCCGGGTTCGGCACGGCCGAAGATACGAACAAACGTTACCGCTACCTCTTAGACCAAGGCCAAACCGGCCTTTCCGTAGCCTTCGACTTACCCACCCAGATCGGCTATGATTCCGATCACCCTCTGGCCCAGGGCGAGGTGGGCAAAGTGGGCGTGGCCATTGATTCAGTTAAGGACATGGAGGTGCTTTTCGACCGGATTCCCTTAGAAAGGGTCTCCACCTCCATGACCATCAACTCTCCGGCCAGCATCCTTTTGGCCATGTACATTGCCGTGGCCGAAAAACAGGGCATAACACCGGATAAACTTAACGGAACCATCCAGAACGACATTCTCAAAGAATATTCATCCCGGGGAACGTATATCTTCCCGCCGAAACCTTCCATGCGCATCATCACCAATACTTTCGAGTACTGCGCCAAGGAGGTGCCCAACTGGAACACCATCAGCATCAGCGGATACCACATGAGGGAAGCGGGTTGCACGGCAGTTCAAGAAGTGGCTTTCACCCTGGCCAATGGCATCGCCTATGTGGAGGCAGCCATCCGCGCCGGGCTGGATGTGGACGTTTTCGGGCCGAGGATATCTTTCTTTTTCAATGCCCACCTGGATTTTATGGAGGAAGTGGCCAAGTACCGGGCCGCTCGCCGGCTCTGGGCCAGGATCATGAAAGACCGCTTTCAGGCCAAGAACCCGCGTTCATGGATGCTGCGCTTCCACACCCAAACCGCGGGGTGCACCTTAACCGCGCAGCAGCCGCATAACAACATCATCCGGGTTGCCTGGCAGGCCCTGGCTGCCGTGTTAGGGGGAACCCAATCTTTGCACACCAACTCAATGGATGAGGCCCTGGCTCTGCCATCCGAACAATCCGTGCAAATTGCCCTGCGCACCCAACAACTGATCGCTTACGAGTCAGGAGTTGCCGACACAGCCGATCCCTTAGGCGGCTCCTTCTACCTGGAAAAAATGACCGATGAGATCGAGAAAAGGGCCAGTGAATACCTGGCCAAAATTGACCAGATAGGCGGATCAGTGGCTGCCGTCGAAAAGGGGTACATTCAGCAGGAGATCCAGGAGAGCGCGTACCAGTATCAGAAAGAGATCGAAACCGGGGACCGAGTAATCGTGGGAGTGAACAAGTTTCAGGTGAAAGAACCGCCGCCCAGGGGTTTGTTAAAAGTTGACCCCGAAGTCCGGGAAGTGCAGATGAGACGACTCGCGGATCTCCGGGCTTCCCGGGAACAGGACCAGGGCAAAACATCCCTTGAGGAACTGAAAAAAGTGGCTCAGGGTGATGGGAATTTGATGTTGCCCATCTTAAATTGTGTCCGGGCTTATTGCACGCTGGGGGAGATTTGCGATGTGCTGCGGGGGGTTTTCGGGGAGTACGAGCCGGTGGTGAAAGTCTAAAAGAGGAGTCAGAAGTCAGAATACAGAATTCTGAATTCTGTCGTTTTTACTGGAGGTGGCAAGATGGCCGAGAGGAAGATAAGGGTATTGGTGGCCAAGCCTGGTCTGGATGGGCATGACCGCGGGGCCAAAGTAATAGCCCGGGCACTTCGAGATGCTGGCATGGAAGTGATTTACACGGGTTTGCGGCAGACGCCGGAACGGATTGTTTCGGCAGTCGTGCAGGAAGATGTGGATGCGCTCCTGATGAGCATTTTATCCGGAGCTCATGATTACCTGTTCCCCAGAGTAATAGATTTATTGCGGGAGCGGGGAGTACAAGACCTGCTGGTTTTAGGAGGCGGGGTCATTCCGGAGGAAGATGTTCCCGGCCTGAAAGCCCTGGGGATTGCGGAGATCTTCGGGCCAGGAACTCCGACGGAGGCGATCGTGAAGTTTGTGAAGGAAAATGTAAAATAGGAAGGCAATGGACAATAAGCGAAAGGAGAAAGACGCAAGGCGCAGGGAAAAAAATTTTCCTTACGCTTTGTCCCGTGTACCTTGGGCCTTAATTAAGGGAGAGGAAGAGGATGAAAATATTAAAAATTGATCACATCGGAATTGCCGCGAAGTCCATCGAGCAGGTAGCTCCTTTCTGGAGCGCGATCCTGGGATTGCAAATTACCGGAAGGGAAACGGTGGAAGAGCAGAAAGCCACGACCGCTTTTTTGCCGGTGGGGGAGAGTGAGCTGGAGATTCTGGAATCCACCAGCCCCGAGGGCGCGATTGCCAAGTTCATCGAAAGCCGGGGAGAAGGCATTCAGCACATTGCCTTACGGGTGGATAATATCGAAGAAGCCTTAAAAGAACTGAAAGAGAAGGGAATAAGACTGATTGACGAAAAACCAAGGCGGGGAGCGGGGGGAGCCAAGATCGCTTTCATCCATCCCAAATCGACAAATGGGGTACTCCTGGAATTGAGTGAAAGGTAAGAAGAAAATTCAAAATTCAACATTTAAGATTCAAAAATGATAGTCTCGTAAAAAGTCACAAAAAGCATTTTTCTGTCATTCCGGCCCCGTATCAAGTACGGGGTAAACTCCAGCCGGAATCCAGTTATTTCAAGTAGTTATCAAACATCTGGACTCCGGTTTTCACCTGTCTGCCAGGCACAGGCAGGCCGGAGCGACGACTTTTTACGAGACCATCAAAATTAACAACGATAACCCATAAACTGCCGTAAAGAAAACCAAGGAGGAAGAAATGCTGACCAAGGAGCAATTATTAGAAAAATCAAAGAAACCATCGGCGGATGCTTTGAAAATGCATCCTTTTTACAGAGGTAAAATCGCCTCCACGCTGAAATGTGCGGTGCGCAGCTTCGATGACTTTGCCATCTGGTACACCCCCGGCGTAGCCGCCGCCTGCCGGGACATTGAGGCTCACCCGGAGAAGGTCTTTGAGCATACCAATAAAGCCAACATGATTGCCGTCGTTTCCGATGGAACCAGAGTTTTGGGGCTGGGGGACATAGGTCCTGAGGCGGCCATCCCCGTCATGGAGGGGAAAGCTATCCTGTTCAAATATCTGGGCGGAGTAGATGCCTGGCCTGTTACGCTGGATACCAAAGACCCGGATGAAATCATCAAGACCGTAAAGATCATCTCCCCTTGCTTCGGTGGAATTAATTTGGAAGATCTCTCCCAGCCCAAGTGCTTTTACATCCTGGATACTTTGCGCAAGGAAGCCAAGATTCCAGTCTGGCACGATGACCAGCAGGGGACTGCGGCCGTGACCCTGGCCGGGTTGATCAACGCTTTCAAGATTGTAGGCAAAGATTTCCGAAAGGCCCGCATTGCCTTGATCGGTTCTGGAGCAGCGAATATTGCCACCATTCGGGTCATGGTCGGCTATGGCGTGGATCCCCGGAAGATCATCCTGGTGGACTCGAAAGGGACGCTGCACAAGGGGAGAACGGATATAACCAAGGATTACAAGGAAAAATTGCACTTCTGCCAGATCACTAATGAAGAACAGCGCAAAGGCAGCATTGCCGAAGCCATGGAAGGAGCGGACGCCGTCGTCGGTTTGGCCAAACCCGGCCCAGATGTGATCAAGAAGGAATGGGTAAAGAAGATGGCCAAAGATGCCATCGTCTTTGCCTGCGCCAACCCTATCCCCGAGATCTACCCCTGGGAAGCTGAGGAAGCGGGAGCCCAGGTAATTGCCACCGGACGGTCCGATTTCCCCAATCAGGTGAATAATTCCCTATGCTTCCCGGCCATTTTCCGCGGCACCCTGGATGTCATGGCCACGACCATCACCGATGAAATGTGCATTGAGTCAGCCGTGGAGCTGGCTAAGTGCGCCGAAGACAAAGGCCTCAGAAAAGATTACCTGCTGCCCACAATGAATGAATGGGAGGTCTTTCCGAGGCAAGCAGTAGCAGTGGCCCTGAAAGCCATAGAACAGAAAGTGGCCCGGATCACATTACCCAAAGAGAAGCTATTCGAGATCGCCTCGGATAAGATCCGCCGGGCCCGCCTGGAAACCCAGGTCCTGATGGAAAAGGGGCTGATTCCTTCATATAGCGAATAAACAGAGGAATGGAGCAAAAAAGCTATCGGGGACCCTGAAAGGCAGTTGCCAGCGAAGAAGTTTAAAAACCTGCAGGGTCCCCAAAAGACTCTTTTGGTTTTGGAAGGAGGATACGATGAGAGAGATTCACGCCAGTGAAATCGCAAAAGTGGTGAAAAGCCTCTGTATAGATGCCAATCTCTATTTGGGGGAAGATGTGCTGGCGGCTTTTGACCGGGCGGAGAAGATGGAAGAGTCTCCCGTGGGGAAAGAGGTCTTCGAGCAGCTCAAAGAAAATGCCCGCATCGCCCGGGAGGAACAGGTGGCCATCTGCCAGGATACCGGCCTGGCCGTGGTTTTCGTGGAGCTGGGCCAGGAAGTTCACATCGCCGGGGGAGACTTCAACGCGGCCATTAACGAAGGAGTAAAACAGGGATACCAGGAGGGGTATTTAAGAAAATCTGCCTGCCATTGTTTTAGCCGGGCCAACACTAAGGATAATACTCCGGCGGTCATCCATGTGGAGATCGTCCCCGGAGACAAAGTCAAAATTACGGTCGCACCCAAAGGCGGGGGCAGTGAAAACATGTCCGTGGTGACAATGCTTAGCCCTTCCGATGGCCTTGAAGGCTTAAAAAACCGGGTGGTGGAGTGGGTAAAGCAGGCCGGATCCAATCCCTGTCCTCCGATTGTGGTTGGAGTGGGCATTGGAGGAACGTTTGAGCAGACAGCTCTGATCGCCAAGAAAGCCCTGCTGCGCCCTCTGGGGGAGAAGAACCCCGACCCTAAGCTGGCCGCCCTGGAGGAGGAACTTTTGACCCGCATCAACAACCTGGGAATCGGGCCACAGGGACTGGGAGGACGTTTCACGGCCCTGGCCGTGCATGTGGAGATGATTCCTTGCCACATCGCCAGCTTCCCTATGGCGGTCAACATCAACTGCCATGCCCACCGGCATAAAGAAGCCGTAATCTGAGGGAGGAGATGAAACCATGAGCGCAACGATTCGATTAAAAACCCCCCTTTCCGACTCTGACGTAGAAAAGCTGAAAGCCGGCGACAAGGTCTTGCTTACCGGCGTGATCTATACCGGTAGGGACGCAGCCCACAAAAGGCTCTTTGATCTTCTTAAGGAAGGGAAACCCCTTCCCGTTGACCTTAAAGGACAGGTGATTTATTATGTGGGTCCTGCCCCGGCCAAGCCAGGCCAGGCCATAGGTTCGGCTGGTCCGACAACCAGCGGCCGCATGGACGCTTTTTCGCCCAGGCTGATGGAGATCGGCCTCAAAGGAATGATCGGCAAGGGCATGCGCAAAAAAGAAGTCATCGAGGCCATGAAGAAATACAAAGCCGTGTACTTTGCCGCCACGGGCGGAGCCGGGGCGCTTCTGGCCAAGGCCATCAAGAAAGCGGAAGTGGTGGCCTACGATGATCTCGGCCCGGAAGCCATCAGCCGGCTGGAAGTGGAAGATTTCCCGGTGATCGTAGTTAACGATACGGAAGGAAACGACCTGTATCAGCAGGGGATGGAGCAATACGCCCGGTAAAAAAATATTCACCGCAGAGCACGCGGAGAACGCAGAGGTTATAGAAATTCTAAACTATAAATAGAAGAGGCTCTTGCAAAAGTATTTTTTTGTGGTTCGACAAGCTTGTCCTGAGCGAACCGTTCACCCTTCGAGAACCTCAGGGCGAACGGTGAGTCGAAGGGCTCACCACGAACGGAAAAACTAAATAATTTCAACCTAAGCCCGTTCACCCTGAGCCTGTCGAAGGGTAAATTACGGACTTTTGCAAGAAGCTCAGAATAAAATTGATAATCTCGTAAAAAATCCGAAAGCCCCTTTCTCCGTCATTCCGGCCCCGTATCAAGTACGGGGTAAACTACAGCCGGAATCCAGTTATTTCAAGGACTTATCAAATCTCTGGACTCCGGTTTTCACCCCCGGATTAAGACATTCCGGGGCAGGCTCAGTGAAGACTTTTTACGAGACCATCAAAATTAACCAAAAGTAAAAAATATTTTATAAGTTTTGGTTTGGGAAATTTGAATTTTGTATTTGCTTAGCCCCGCGTTTCGCGGGATTCGATATTCGAATTTAGAGTTTTTTCTCGGTGTTCTCTGCGCTCTCTGCGGTGAAATAATTTAAAGGAGAAAAGCAATGCTTTATCGTTGGCAAACAGGAGCGACTGCCTGGCTGCTGCACCGTATCACCGGAGCGGCTGTGGGCATTTACCTATTGCTCCATATCCTGGGACAATTCGGCATGAAATATGGCGGGTTTGAGGGGCTTAGGAATTTTTTAAACGCCAAGGCGGTGGTAGTCATCCTCATGGCCTTCTTAATCTACCATACCTTAAACGGAGTGCGCGAATTGATCGTGGATTTCGGCAACGGAGCCCTCTACCACAAAAAGCTTTTCTGGGTGATGATGGGTATTGGGGGGATTGTTTACGTGGTCACCCTAACAGCTCTGTAGGAGGGGAGAGAAAATGGCCTATCAAACGTCGAGCGGTAATGGCGCATTTCACTGGCTGTTCCAGAGAATCTCCGGGATTCTCATTGCCATCATTTTATTTATCCACTTAGGGGCGATCCATTTTGGGATTTCAACTGTTGACCTGGGAAGCCCAACCTGGAAGGTCTTGCATTTGGCTTTTGTGGTCTTGCTCCTCTACCATATCTTGATGGGTTTCTGGTTGCTGGTTGAGGATTACGTGCGCACCCACTGGATCCGGATTTCCCTGTACGGGTTAGCCTGGGTGGTCGGGCTGGTATTTTTTATTTTGGGTGTTGTTACCATAGTGCCTTTTGGTACTTAAGGCAAATAATTTGCCACAGAGGACAAAGAGACCACAGAGCTATAACTAAAATTTTAGAACAAAAAACTTCTAAGACAGATGAACGTAAATAAATCCCGATAAAATTCTTTTTAAAAAATCTTAACAGAGTTTTCAGAGTTTGAACGAGAGGCGTACAGAGAGAAAGCAAATTACAAAGAAATCCTAAATTCAAAATTTTATAGGACGCAGATTTACGCAGATAACCGCAGATAATTATTGTTTTTAGTTTATCCTGATAATCTGTGTACATCCGTGTCCAAAAAGGAATTTCCTATACAATTGCGAGCGAAAGCGAAGCAATCTCGTTTTTATAAGTGCCCGAAAATACAAGATTGCTTCGTCGTCCCGCCAATGCGGAACTCCTCGCAATGACAAGAACAGGACTTTTTACGAATTCATCAATTTTGGTCATTTGAAATTATTTAGAATTTCTATTACCGCTGTGGTCTCTGTACTACTAACGTGCAACATCTTGAAATTCTATTAAGAAAAAATTTGGCTACAAGCTAAATGCTTTCTTTTGCTTGCGGCTACGCCGCACTGTGCCCTCTGTAGCTAAAGGTTTTGATGAAACTGGAGGAAAGAAATGGTTCATGAACATGAGGTTGTCATCGTCGGCGCGGGTATTGCCGGCCTTTATGCGGCCTTAGAGGCCAGCCGCTCCGTGAATACGGCGGTTATTTCGAAGGTTTTTCCCACCCGCTCTCATTCCATATCGGCTCAGGGGGGGACGGCGGCTCCTCTGGGAAATATGGAAGAGGATAGCTGGGAATGGCACCTTTTCGACACGGTGAAAGGGGCGGATTATTTAGGCGATCAGGATGCCCAGGAAATTTTAGTCCGGGAATCCGTGGAAGTGGCTTATGAGCTGGAACATATGGGCTGTCCGTTCAGCCGCACCGAGGAAGGAAAGATCGCCCAGCGGGAATTCGGCGGGCATTACAGCAATCTCGGCAAAGGGCCCATTCGCAGAGCTTGCTATGCCGCGGACCGCACCGGCCATGCCATGCTCCATACCCTCTATGAACAATGCGTGAAGAACGACGTCAGGTTCTACACCGAGTTTTTCGTCCTAAATCTCCTGGTGGAGAATAATATTTGCACCGGCGTGGTGGCCTGGGACATGCAGAACGGAGGGCTGCATGTCTTTCACGCCAAGGCCGTAATGTTCGCCACCGGCGGGTATGCCCGGGCCTGGAAAGTGAACACGAATGCTTTATCCAACACGGGTGATGGTATGTCCATTGTCCTGCAGGCGGGCCTGCCGCTGGAGGATATGGAGTTCGTCCAATTCCATCCCACCGGACTTTTTCCTTCCGGAGTTTTAGTTACAGAAGGAGCCCGGGGAGAAGGAGGGTATCTGGTCAATAACGAAGGCAAGCGTTTCATGGAGAAATATGCCCCGGCCAAGATGGAACTGGCTCCGCGGGATGTAATCTCCCGGTCGATTCAGACGGAGATCAACGAAGGGCGGGGAATCGGCGGAAAAGGATATGTCCACCTGGACCTTCGCCACTTGGGCCGTGCGGCCATAATGGAAAAACTGCCCCAGATTCACGAACTCATTTTGAAGTTCTCCGGCATTGACGCAGTTACCGACTTTGTTCCCATTCTGCCCACGTCCCATTACGCCATGGGCGGGATTCCCACCGACGTGAACGGGCGGGTGGTGATGGACGCCAAAAACACGCCGGTAACCGGTTTCTATGCGGCCGGGGAATGTGCCTGCGTTTCGGTGCACGGAGCGAACCGTCTGGGTTGTAATTCCACCATGGACTGCGCGGTTTACGGAAGAAGAACTGGCCGGGCCATGGCCAGGTTCATCGGGGAAGGGGCTGAGAAAGCCGATCTTCCCAAGGATGCCCTGGAGAGGGGAAGGGCCAAATTGGAAAGATTGCTAACAGCAAAAGGAAAAGAAAACCCGGCAGCCATCCGGGACGAGCTGCAAGAAACCATGATGATAAACTGCGGGGTCTTCCGCGAGGAGAAACTCCTGAAGAAGCAACTGGAAATCATTAAATCCCTGCAGGGCCGGTTCAAAGAAATCGAGGTGGGTTATAAAGGGCCGCGCTTCAATACTGAGCTTCTCGACGCCATCGAGCTGGGCAACATGCTGGACTTCGTTGAAACCATTGTCGTCGGAGGACTGGCCCGCACCGAGAGCCGGGGGGCCCACTCCCGCACGGACTTTCCCAAACGCGATGACGCCAACTGGATGAAGCATACCCTGGCCTGGAAGACGGATTCCGGAATACGGCTGGATTACAAACCCGTGGTGGTAACCCGTTTCCAGCCTGAGGAAAGAAAATTCTAAGGAGCAGAAAAATGACGCAGACCTTTAAAATTTTCCGGTACAACCCCGACGAGGACAAAAAGCCTTATTACAAATCTTACCAGGTGGAAACGCAGGAAGGGATGACCATTCTCGATGCTTTAAACGAGATCAAATGGAAACAGGACGGCGGCCTCACCTTCCGCCGCTCCTGCCGCCACGGTATCTGCGGGTCCTGCGCCATGACCATCAATGGCTTAAACCGCCTGGCCTGCGAGACCCAGATAAAATCCCTCGGTGGGCGGACGGTGGAAGTTGAGCCCCTGAGGCACTTCCCGGTGATTAAAGACCTGGCCGTGGATATGGAGGACTTCTACAAAAAATACGAAGCCATCAAACCATACTTTATCGCCGGCACACCTCCCACGGATAAAGAGCGGTATCAAAGCATCGCCGACCGGAAGAAAATCGACGGATCTTATGAGTGCATCCTCTGTGGAGCCTGCACCTCGTCCTGCCCGTCCTACTGGGCCAATCCCAACTTTTTGGGACCGGCAGCTCTGCTTAAAGCCTACCGGTTTTCTTTCGACTCCCGGGAGGAGGGACTGGATGAGCGCCTGCCGATTCTGAACAGCCGCTATGGGCTCTGGCGGTGCCACACCATATTCAATTGCACCATCTGCCCGAAATCCTTGAACCCCACGTGGGCCATCGGCGAGCTGAAGAAAAAGGTCGTAAGCGAGAAATATTAACCGGAGGCTACGGGGTTGAAGGTCCAAGATTTCTATCGTGGTGTCTCATAAATTAAGAGGATATGTCAAAGCCGGTCCAGGGAGCCAGGGGAAAGACCGCTGCGCTTTCCAAAATGAGGCGGTGGTTCCACCTTGAAGGAGCGGGGCGAGGCTTGCTCAAAAATTCAGGCAGGATATCCAAGAATTGTCGCCCCGCTGATTTCTTTGCGGAAACAAGGCCTAATGTGTGAAATCGGCTATTGCCCAGCCGATTTTGGAGGCGCGCATCGTTCTTCCGCCTGGCTCCACGTTGAAATTTGTCAACCAAATTCTGAACCTAAACTTCCCTCGAACCCTTGAACCCTTTACGATCATGGTAAGGCTGGATTGCTGTCGGAGTGCCTATGAACATTCATGAATATCAGGCCAAGGAAATTCTCTCACGGTACGGAATAAAAATTCCGAAGGGACGAGTGGCTTTCCACCTCAAAGAGGCGGAAGCGGCCGCCCAGGCGATCGGGCCCGGCCCTTATGTGGTTAAGGCGCAGGTGCATGCCGGAGGCCGTGGAAAAGCGGGAGGAATCCGGGGAGCCATGGATGCCTCTGAGGTTGCGGGCTTCGCCCGGCAGATGTTCGGGGCTAAGCTGATTACTCCACAGACGCGGGCGCAGGGAAAACCCGTAAGCCGGGTGCTGGTGGAAGAACGCCTTTCCATCGCTCGGGAGCTTTATTTGGGGGTAACGATTGACCGTGGGCAGGGCAAGATAGCAGTGATCGGGTGCGCCGAAGGCGGAGTGGATATTGAGGAAATTGGATCCAGATCGCCAGAAAAAATCCACAAAATGATTTCGGAACCGGGGTGTGGTTTTACCTTTTTTCAGGGACGCAGGTTAGCCATTAACATGGGTCTGGAAGGCGGCAACATAGGGAAGGGCGCAGCCATTGCCTTCGGCCTCTTCCGGGCATTCATGGATAATGACTGTTCTCTGGCCGAAATCAACCCTCTGGTGTTGACCACAGCAGGAGATTTAGTTGCTCTGGATGTAAAAATGAACATCGACGACAATGCCCTGTACCGCCATCCAGAAATCATGGCCCTGCGGGACATAGAGCAGGAGGATCCCCGGGATGTAGAAGCTGCCAGGCTTAATTTGAATTTTATCAACCTTCCGGGGAATATCGGCTGCATTGTCAATGGGGCTGGCCTGGGTATGGCTACCTTAGATCTCCTTCGTTATTATAAGGGAGAGCCGGCCAATTTTTTGGATGCCGGAGCCGGAGCAACCAAAGACGTAATCCGCAACGCCTTTGGCCTTCTTTGTGCCGATCCTAAAGTCAAAGGAATTTTTGTCAATATGTTCGGGGGCATCACCCGCTGCGACAGTTATGCCCAGGGAATTGTAGATGCGCTCCGGGAGAATCCTTTGACCATTCCTTTAGTGGTAAGGATGGAAGGAACCAACGTGGAATTGGGCAGGAAGATTCTGCAGGAGTCCGACTTGAACATCATGACCTACAAAAGCATGCGCGAAGCCGCCCAGAAAATCATCGAACTGGTAAAGAAAAAGAAATAAGCAGTAAAAGTAAGTAGTAAGTTGGGAATGGTGAAATACCTTCATGCCATGGAGGATCTCATTTTCTTTTCTTTCCTCCTGTTTTCCTCAGAGATTGTTTACGCCCAGGCGCGAACGGGTTAAAAAGCGCAGGGTTTCATTACTTCCACTCTGAGCGGTCAAAGAATCGTACGAGCATCCAACCAGTGGCTCGATCCGTCATTCAGGACCTCAAGCAACGGGTTTCATCTGGCTGTTTCTCCCCGGTAGTTGTTTTCTGAATTCTGGATTTCTGTTTTCTGGCTTTTCCAATAAATCGTGCATTACTTCTTGTAAGGAATTTGGATTTCAACATCTGTCATGGGGTAATGCCTTTTATTGAGCGTAACTAAGACAGCCCCGGCTCTTTTGGCGGAGGCGGCAATCAGGGCATCGGGTAATAAAAGCCGGTGAGAGGCCAAGAATGCTTTCCGGTACCTTCCTGCATCTTCAGCCACCCTGCCGTCGACCGGGACTTCTTCCATACCCTCAAAAAGGGAAGCGACGCTTTCTTCTTCCTCCGGCATAATCCCTGAATAAATTTCAGCCTTACTGATAACAGAATAAAAGACAGTGGCTTCCCGGGCGTTCATATGTTCCAAAAATTTATATGCTTTCTCTTCACCGCGAAGATGGTCGACGAGCACATCGGTGTCAATTAGGCAAGCATTCATCCCTTACCCATCTTCTCCCGCTTTTCCCACTCCCGGCGGATCTTCCTAACATATGTGGAAGTATTCCCAATATCCTTTCGCTTGCTCCAGAGGCCGAAACTTTCCTCTAAAGCCTCGTTGAATTTAAACGTCCCCTTTTTCAGAAATTGCTCGATTGCCTGTCTAATCAACTCTGATACGGTGACCCGGCGGTGATGACTCTCTCGGCTCAGTGCCCTTTTAAGAGCCTGATCCAAATAAATTTGGGTTCGCACCATTTAAACCTCCTTTAAACGATGTATACATACATCATATCATATCATAGAAATATTCTGCGGGCAATACCTTGAAAGGTTTGAACCTGGCAACAAAATATTATCTAATTTCGGATCGCGGAGAAGCAAATCATGATTCTGTAAGTCCGTGCTGCCGCCTTCGTGGTATAATAGCTGAACTCTGGGTAAAAAAATAGTAGAATAAGAAATCATGTTGGATCTCTATGAAGAGCTAAAGACTCTGGGTCGACCGGCTAAACGCAACAAAGACCGAATATGCCGTATGCGGCGGGTTGGCTTTGGCGGTTTATGGGATTCCGCGGGCCACGGTTGGTATCGATCTTTTGATTGCGAAAGCTTCTCTTCCTGAAATTCAATCCCTGGCACAGGAGTTAGGATATAATTTGAAAGCTGAGCCTATGATTTTTGCGCACGGGGCAATTGAAATTAACCGCTTTTCAAAAATCGATTCGGAAACCGGGGATATCCTCTCGCTGGATCTGCTTCTGGTCTCTTCGGAGATCGAACAGGTCTGGAAGAGCCGGCAGGAAGTATCCTGGGAAAGTGGAAAAATTTGGGTTGTGTCTCGCGAAGGGTTGATTTCCTTGAAATCTCTCCGGGGAAGCGGGCAGGATCTTGATGATATTAAGAAGTTAAAGGAGGAATCGTATGAAAGTTGACATGTCCGCGAAAGCAATTTCTGCCCGCCTTAAACTCGTTTCGCAGTTGCGGCGGCTCTGCCTATCTCTGGCCAAAGCCAAAGAAATTTCTCCCGAGGAGAAACAGGTAAAAAGTGAGCTTCTGCAAAAGTCCGTAATTTACCCTTCGACAGGCTCAGGGTGAACGGGCTTAGGTTGAAATTATTTAGTTTTTCCGTTCGTGGTGAGCTTGTCGAACCACAAAAAAATACTTTTGCAAGAGGCTCAAGTAAGTAGTAAATAGTGAGTTGGGAGTTGTAACTACTCACTACTCTCCACACCCAACTCACGGTTTTTACAATTCCAGGTAGGCTTTTTTGATCATGTTGGTTTGAAGAGAGGGGGGAGAAAGGGTAGAGTCATCGTCCGATCATCAACCTGGGCAGCCACAAGGCTATTTCTGGAAAGATGGCCAGGATGGCGGTTGCCAGAAGCATCAGGAAAAAGAAAGGCAGGGCGTTTCTGGCGATAGACCCTATTTCATGCCCGGTTAATCCCTGGATTACAAATAGGTTAAACCCCACGGGGGGGGTAATCTGGGCTAATTCCACCATGAGCACCACAAAGATGCCGAACCACACGAGATCGAATCCAGCCCCGGTTATCAGGGGTAAAACGATGGGCAGGGTCATGACCACCATGGATATACCGTCGAGTAAACACCCCAGAATTAAATAAAATACGGATAGGGTAATGAGGAGCAAGTACGGGGAGAGTTTAAAGGAGGCTATGATCTCGGCTAACTGACGGGGAATACCCAGGTACCCGACGGCTACGGACAGAAAGGCAGCTCCTGTTACTATGAAACAAATCATACAGGTGGTGCGGGTGGCGGCCATCAGGCTTTCCGTGAAAGTTTTCCAGTTCAGGGTTCGAGACATGGCCGCCACCAGGAGGGATCCTCCCACTCCACAGGCCGCCGCTTCGGTCGGCGTTGCCCACCCCGCGTAAATACTGCCTAGGACCAGGGCAATGAGAAAAACGGTGGGCATGATTTTTGGAATGGATCGAAGCCGGTCTCTCCAGCTATATTCCGTCACCATCGCCGGGGTTAGACCCGGGTTAATGAGACCTCTGATGATTATGTAAACCATGTAAATCCCCGCCACCATAAGCCCGGGGAGCACACCCGCAATGAATAGTTTGCCGATGGATACTTCCGCCAGCACTCCGTAGATAATCATGATGATGCTCGGGGGGATGAGGAAGCCTAACGTACCGGCTCCCGCCAGCGAGCCGATGGATAACGGAAGGTCATAGTTTAACTTTTTGAACTCGGCGAGAGTGACCCTCCCTATGGTAGCTGTGGTGGCTGCGCTCGACCCGCTCACGGCGGCGAACATAGCGCAGGCCAGCACGTTGGTGTGCAGTAACTTACCGGGCAACCGGTAAATCCAGGGGGCCAGTCCGTCGAATAGCTGCTCGCTGAGTTTGGTGCGGTACAATATTTCACCCATGAAAACAAAGAGGGGGAGACAGGTCAGCGCCCAGCTGTTGTTGGTGTTCCAGGCAATCATTCCCAAAACTTTTCCCGGCGGAATTCCAGTAAAGAAGTAAATCCCTATTATTCCCGCTATGGCTAAAGAAATCGCAATCCATACGCCCGCTCCGAGTAAGAGGAAAATGCTTCCCAGGACGACGGCTATAACCCAGACGATGTCCATCTCCTTTTCTCCGTACCGTAAAATCTAAAGTCCTGAAGGTTATTCGTTTTGCTCTTTTGAGGATCTGAGGGAAATGATGCTGGTCAAAATATTGGCCCCCAGCTGGAGCGTCATTAGAAAAGAGCCCACCAGTAAAAAGAATTGGGGAATATAAATCGGTGTTCTGGATGGGTGCAAAGACCTGGAGTCTGAAATCACGGAGGCGTAAAACAACTCCCGTATATGCCAGGAGAGATAGATTAAAAAAATTAAGGCCACCGCCGAGCAAATCAGGTTCAAATAAGCCTGGCCCTTGGGCGACAGACGGGACAAAAGGAGCCTTATGCGGATGTGCCCTTCGGTCTTTAAGGTGTAAGCCAAGCCCAGGAATACCAGGCAGGCCAGAAAATACGCGGCGTACTCATCGGCGATTAAGGTAGTCGCGGCAAAGACCGTGCGTAAGATGATCTCTAACAGGATCAGCAGGGAGATGGCCAGAATCAAAACGCTGGCTGCCACCCCTCCCGCGTGGGAAAGCTGGTTAATACCGGTCACGATTTTATTCGTCATGGAGAACGGCTGCTCCCTTCTAAAGGTTATTGAAGGGTGAGACCGGGAGCTTTAACTCCCCGGCCTCCTGGAAATCGGACTTCATCTGCGGACAGCCGCCAAGAACTCCTTTAAGGTCGCTTCCGCATCCGGGCCGGCCACCTTAACCCAATCCGCCCAGATCGTCTTGCCAATTTCGCCGTACTTAGCGACCATCTCTGGAGTGGGATGAATTATTTTAACCCCTTCTTTAAGCAATCTTTCTTCACACTTCTTGTCCGTTTCCTTACTAACTACCCATTGTTTTGATTCCATTTCCCGGGCTGTATCCAGGACAATTTTTTTGAGGTCATCAGGCAATTTTTTCCAGGCATCCAGGTTCACCGTCACGGCATCCAGGGGAAAGGCAAATTCAAGGCGTTGGAAATGAGGCGTAACCTCCCATAACTTCCCATCCACGCCGCTGATTGTGCTCGTGATGACGGAGTCGATCACTCCGGCAGCCAGGGCCGCATATACTTCACCCCAAGGCAGAACAATCGGGACTCCCCCGACGAGTTTGGTGAATTCGGCTGAGTTTTTATCATAGCCCCTGGTCTTCAGCCCCTTGAAGTAGGCCATGGACGCGACGGGTTTTTTGGTGTAGATGCCGCTCGGCGACCAGGGGGAGGTGTAAAGAAACTTCTGCTTCCAGCGCGCCGCAATTTTATCGTAGTAAGGACGGGAGATGCTCAGGAGTCGAGAAGCCTCGTCGTAGCTCTTCATCAGGAAGGGCATGCTCGTAAGACCCAGAAAAGGCTCATCCCCCACCAGGCCCGTGAGCAGCATTTCACCTATCGGGGCGAGACCATCTCTTACGACCTTGAGCATTTCCGGGCCTTTGTATCCCAGAGCTCCTCCAGGGTGAACGATGATCTTTAATTGTCCTTTAGTCCGGGTGTCGATCAACTTGGCGAATTCCATACAACCCACGGTGTGGAAGTTCCCAGCGGGCCAAACCACCGGCAAATCCCACTTGATGGTCGACGCTTTGGCAGAGGCGGCTAAACCCAACCCCACCATAGTAAATACCAGAAGTAATCCCCACAAGATTATTTTTTTCATCTCCTTACCCTCCTTTCTTTAATAGGCCGAAGCCCGTGGCTTACAAGAGGTAAAATATTTCTCTTATGGCCCACAGAAATTGCCCAATAGATTTAAATTTCTCTTTTTCTACCCAATTCAACCCCCAAAGCAAGGGCTTTTATGTTCAATTTTAGCAGCGAGGTGGGGACCCGGCTTGTTAGCGCTTGCCTAAGAGATTCTTCTGTTACCAGGTTCAGGGCTTTTACAACTGCCCCGAGAAGCACCATGTTGGCCACCATGCGGTTTCCTAATTCCGTCAGGGCTTTTTCAGTAGCCGGGACCGGCATATGCTTCAAAGGAGAAGCAGGGTCGGGCTTGACCATCTGGGAGTCGAAGAAAATGACGCCGCTTGAAGCGTTGACTTTGGTTTTATTCTGTTCGTAGGTTCCCTGGGACATGCAGGCCAGAACGTCAGCCTCCGTGACCTCGGGGTAATCGATCCAGGAATCGGAGATGACTACGTCGGACTTACAGGCAGAGCCCCGGGCTTCGGCGCCATAGGAGGAAGCCTGACCCACGTATTTTTTCTCTATGACCGCAGCTTCTCCCAGAATCTCGCCCATCAAGAGGATGCCTTGACCGCCCAATCCGGCAAAGCGCACCTGAATCATGACCGCCCTCCTTCTGTTCCTTTATCCACCAATTGGCCAACAATGATTTTGCCCAGGAGCTCTTCCGGGCTCATGCCCCTAATTTTTTCAGTCGAGATACAACTGTTTTTCAGGGATTGAATCATATCATAGGCCGTGCGGAAGGCGTTCCGCCGTCCAAAGTGGGTGGGACACGGGGAGAGGGCTTCGACAAAAGCAAAGCCCCGGTGAGAGATCGCCTTTTTCAGAATACGGGTTAGCGGGATGGGGGCGGCAACCGACTGGCGGGCCACATAAGTGGCCCCGGCGCCTTCCACAAGTTTGCACAGGTCAAAGGGCGGCTCCTGGTTTCCTTTGGGCGTGGTGGTGGTCATGGAGCCAAGAGGAGTGGTGGAGGCCACTTGCCCCCCGGTCATGCCGTAAATGGCGTTGTTGGCGCAAATCACAGTCATATCCATATCGCGCCGGGCAGCGTGGATAAGATGGTTGCCGCCGATGGCGCTTAAGTCGCCGTCGCCGCTGATTACTACGACCTTCAACTTTGGGTTATAAAGTTTGGCGCCGGTGGCGTAAACGATCGCCCGGCCGTGGAGGGTATGCAGGGTATCGGCCTTGAAGTGCGGGCTGGGAATCCAGGCTGCACATCCGATTCCTGAAACAAAGAGCATCTGCTTCATGTCGTATTCCAGTTCGGCGATGGCCCTAAGGACAGCGCCCATCAATATGCCATGGCCGCATCCCGGGCAGAAGGGCGTGGGAAAAGCCTCCGTATTGATCATCTGAAAAATTTTCTCCTTCATGCCATGTTCCTCCGAATTCCTTCGACGATCTCCCCGGGTTCAATGACCTCGCCGTTGGTCTTGGGTATGGAAATGACCGGTGTCGTGGTGTATTTTTTGAGTTCTCCGGCCACCTGGCCCCGGTTCATTTCTGGAACGAAGATAACCCGGCACTTCTTCCCTAATTTTATGATGGCTTCGTCGGCAAACGGCCAGATGGAGATTAAACGCAGCAGGCCGGCCTTCATTCCCTGGTTCCTGAGTCTTTTGACCGCCTGTAAGGCGGCTCGAGCCGTGAATCCATAAGCCAAAACGCCCACCTCAGCATCGTCCAGAAAATAGGATTCCGTCTCAATCACCTCATCTTTAAAATCCCTGACCTTAAGCACCAGCCGTTCCGTCAGCCGGGCCTGAACCGCGGAATCGGCCGTCTTACGAAAACCCCAGGAGTCATGGGTGGAGCCAGTGACCAAAAGGTTGGCCCCTTCTCCAAAGGAAGGCATGGGGGGCACGCCGTTTCGCTCCTCGGTTCCAAAAGGTGGGAGCCCCGGGGCCTTGTAACGATCCCAGACCTCCACCTCTTCTTTGACCACCAAAGTTTCCCGCAGATGGCCCACAGCTTCGTCGGCCAGAATAAAAGCCGGCAGGCGGAACCGCTCGGCATAGTTGAAAGCCTTGATGGTCAGGTCGTACATTTCCTGCACGGACCATGGGGCCAGGGCCACAATTTCATTGTCTCCATGGGGGCCCCATTTGACCTGCATGATGTCACCCTGGGCCGGCCGGGTGGCCTGGCCCGTGCTCGGACCGGCGCGCTGGACGTCCACGATTACACAGGGGGTCTCGGTAATTACGGCATAGCCGACGGCTTCGGCCATTAAACTAATCCCCGGGCCGGAAGTGGCCGTCATGGCTTTTGCTCCGGCCCAGGAAGCCCCGATTACAGAGGAGATGGAACCGATTTCGTCTTCCATCTGGATGAAAACTCCGTCAATATCCGCGAGGCGATGGACCATGCGAATCATGACTTCGCTGGCCGGGGTAATCGGATAGCCGGCATAAAAACGGCAGCCGGCAGCGATGGCTCCTTCGGCGCAGGCTTCGTCTCCCTGCATGAAGTACCAGCCGGGGGCCAGGGAACTTTTAATTTTTTTTCGCTGTATGGGCATTCCTCAACCTTCTTTCTCGACGTTAATGGCTAGGTCCGGGCAGAGCATCTCACATTGGAGGCAGTGAGTGCATAGCTCCGGATGAACGGCAACCACAGGGTTAAACCCTTTCTCCGAAACTTCCAAAGATTTCTCGAAGACTTTCTTCGGGCAAACTTCAAGGCAGATGTAGCATCCCTTGCACCATTTCTGGTTGAGGTGGATGTTCACCGCCTTTTTTACTTTTTCTTTCTTCTTTGCTTTATCCGGCAAGGTTAAAATCTCCCTTCTTTTTCGGCATCTCCATAACCTAAAAAGTAATATCGCTTATGGAGAGAGGAATAGTCAAGTTTTTTTTTCTAAGTCCTTCAGGGTGGAATGGCTGCCTTTTTTTCTTGACGGAAGGGGGGTCAAATAATAATATGAAGCAAAGTTGATGGTTTCGTAAAAAGTCCTGTTCTTGTCATTGCGAGGAGTGCCGCATTTGCGGGACGACGAAGCAATCTTGTATTTTCGGGCATTTATAAAAACGAGATTGCTTCGTCGGCCTTAGGCGGACTCGCAATGACCCTTTCGCGACTTTTACGCGCTTAGCGCCTCACTAATACAAACATGTTTGTAAGAAGGAAATGTCTGCCGATAAATCCCCCCTTCCCCCCTTTGCCAAAGGGGGGTTAGGGGGGATTTCAGGACTTTTCGCTGCCCGCCTGAGGCGGGCCACTTTTTCCGCGCAAGGTCGCGGAAAAAGCATAGGAGATTATCAAAGTTTTTCTTCCGTAAAAAAGGAACTTTTTCATGAGTATCTTGGTGGACGAAAACACGAAGGTTATATGCCAGGGAATTACCGGAAAGCAGGGGATGTTTCATACCCGGCAGGCCGTGGCTTATGGGACAAAGATGGTCGGGGGGGTGACCCCTGGAAAAGGCGGGGGGAAGATGGATGATCTCCCCATTTTTAACACCGTTGCGGAAGCGGTCCAGCAGACAGGGGCGAAGGCTTCGGTCATTTATGTGCCCGCTCCTTATGCGGCCGATGCCATCATGGAGGCGGCGGATGCAGGGCTGGAACTCATCGTCTGTATTACGGATGGGATTCCTGTTCTGGATATGGTGATGGCCAAAGGATACCTCGCCGGGAAAAAAAGCCGCCTGCTCGGTCCAAATTGCCCGGGCGTAACCACCCCGGGCAAATGTAAGATCGGCATCATACCGGGATACATACATAAACCGGGAACAATCGGGGTGATTTCCAAGAGCGGGACATTAACTTATGAGGTTGTTGATCAACTAACCCGCCTGGGCCTGGGCCAATCAACCTGTGTGGGCATCGGCGGAGATCCGGTTATTGGAATGACTTTCGTCGATGTCCTGAAACTTTTCGCCGAAGACTCTAAGACAGAGGCGGTAATGCTCATAGGCGAGATCGGCGGGGAGGCCGAGGAAGAAGCTGCCGAGTATATCAAATCCAACCATTTTTCCAAACCAGTTATAGCTTTCATCGCCGGGCAGAATGCTCCTCCTGGCCGGCGCATGGGGCACGCCGGAGCGGTCATCTCCGGAACAAAGGGTTCAGCTCAAGGGAAGATGGAGGCTCTGCGGGCTGCGGGAGCTACGGTAGTTGTAAACCCAGCAGACATGGGTGGAACGGTTAAAAGAGTATTAGAAGAACGAAAAGGATCATAAACCCATGGCCAAAAAGGGAAAACATTCCATAGAAATTTACAAGAGCTGGTGCAAGCGGTGCGGAATCTGTGCGGCTTTCTGTCCGGCCCAAGTTCTGGCGCAGGATGAGGCCGGGAACCCGTATTTAAAAGATCCCGATCAATGCACCGGGTGCCAGTTGTGCCAATTGCGCTGTCCGGATTTTGCCATTAATGTGAAGTCGCCCCGGAAGAAGGAAGATAAGGATTTGGGGAAAACCGAGGAGAAGGTTGAGGAAGGAACGAATGAATAGACCGAAAAAGCCTGAGCCGAAAGCTCAGCTCATGCAAGGGAACGAAGCCTGCGCCGAAGGGGCCCTGCTCGCTGGATGCCGGTTTTTCGCCGGTTATCCGATCACCCCCGCTTCGGAGATCGCCGAGCACCTTTCTTACCGGCTTCCCCAGGTGGACGGAACTTTTATCCAGATGGAAGATGAGATCGCCAGCATGGGAGCGGTGATCGGCGGATCTCTGGCAGGGGTGAAATCCATGACCGCCACTTCCGGGCCGGGATTTTCCTTGATGCAGGAGAACCTGGGATTTGCCTGTATGGCCGAAGTCCCCTGTGTGGTGGTGAACGTGATGCGGGGCGGACCCAGCACGGGACTGCCCACGAATCCTTCGCAGGGAGACGTTATGCAAGCCCGCTGGGGCACCCACGGGGATCACCCTATCATCGTGCTCTCTCCCAGCTCGGTCCTGGAATGTTTTACCCTCACGGTGAAAGCTTTTAATTATTCGGAAAAATACCGAACACCGGTGATCTTCCTGATGGATGAAGTGGTGGCCCACATGAGAGAAAAGGTGGTCTTGCCCGAACCAAGCGAGGTCACGGTCATTGACCGGGTTAAACCTTCGGTTCCGCCGGAGTGGTACCTTCCTTACGAAGATACCAGTTTTGGAGTGCCGCCCATGGGGATTTTCGGGGAGGGGTATCGTTATCACGTCACCGGATTGGTCCATGACATCCGGGGATTTCCCACTTTAAGGCAGGACGAAATTGAACCCTTCCTGCTCCGCCTCTTCCGCAAGATTTCCATTCACTTTGCCGACATCCAGCTCGTCGAGAGTTTTCACACCGAAGATGCGGATCTGGTGATCGTGGCTTATGGATGCACTTTCCGGTCTGCCCATCGAGCTATGGTGGAAGGTCGCGCCCGGGGCCTGAAAGTGGGATTGCTGAAGTTGATCACCCTCTGGCCTTTTCCCCGCAGGGTTGTTGAACCTTTAACCAGGGCCAAAAAGACCCTGCTCGTTCCGGAGATGAACATGGGCCAGATCTCCCGGGAGGTCAAGAGGGTCAACCAGGGGATGACCACGGTGTTAGCCGTGAACAAGATCGACGGAACAATGATTACCCCTCAGGAAATCCTGGAAAAAATCGAGGAGGAAAAGAAATGATCGAAGATCGCCCCCTCATCTACAAATATCTTCGTCATGATAAAAAATTTCCGCACGTCTGGTGCGGAGGATGCGGGATCGGCATTCTCCTGGGGTCGTTGATCCGGGCCATTGACCATCTCGGTTATGCCAAGGACGAGGTGGTCCTGGTTTCAGGCATTGGCTGTTCGGGAAGACTCCCGGTCTATGTGGACTTTAACACCTTGCACACCACCCATGGCCGGGCCTTGACTTTTGCCACAGGAGTTAAACTGGCCAAGCCTGAGCTGAAAGTTATCATCATCATGGGGGATGGCGATGCCACGGCCATCGGCGGAAATCATTTTATTCATGCGGCCCGCAGGAATCTGGACCTGACCGCCATCATCGTGAATAACAACATTTACGGCATGACCGGCGGGCAGTATTCTCCGACAACGCCCTACGGGCAGCGGGCTACCACGGCCGTTTATGGTTCGGTGGAACATTCCTTCAACATCGCCCAACTGGCCGTGTGCGCCGGAGCCGTCTTCGCCGCCCGCGGGACCGTATATCATGTAAGGCAGCTGGACGGGCTTATCGAAAAAGCCCTGCTGAAAAATGGTTTCAGCGTGGTAGAGGTCATCAGCCAGTGCCATACCCACTATGGCCGGCTGAACAAACTGGGCAACCAGATCGAGATGATGAAACAGCAGCGGGACAGCGCCGTTCCCGTGGAGAAGGCCAGGAAGATGAGTCCGGAAGAAATGGAAGGAAAATTTGAAATCGGCATCCTGGTTGATCGGGAAGCGCCCAGCTATCTGGAACAGTACAATAAGGTGCGGCAGAAGGCCAAGAATGCCCTTTCCCTGCAACTGACCAAAGAAGAGAAAGAAGAAAGCGAGCGGCGGGAAGCTTTGGATAAACAATAATACAGTTCGAAGTGCGGAGTAAAAAATAAAATTCACTTTAGGCACATAAGAGAGCGGTTATGTTAGATCGTTTCGAAATCAGGTTTAGCGGCACAGGCGGGCAAGGAATAGTGCTGGCGGGAATTATTCTGGCTGAAGCCGCTGGTATTTATGAGGGAAAGCACGTTGTGCAAATTGTCAGTTATGGCCCGGCAGCCCGCGGAGGAACGAGCCGGGCGGATGTGGTGATCAGTGAAAACGAGATAGATTATCCCAAAGCCATGGGCTTGGATTTGCTCCTGGCCATGAATCAGATGGCCTGCGATGAATCCGCTCCTGAACTGAAACCGACGGGAATCCTGGTGGTGGATTCCCTGCTGGTCACCCAGACGTCCAATCCCCGGGTGGTGCAAATTCCCTTTACCCGGATCGCCAGGGAGAAGTGCGGACGGGAGCAGATGGCCAACATTGTAGCGTTAGGGACTTTGAGCCAGCTCATCCCGGCCATGCCGGCCGGAGCAGGAATTGTCGGGAGAGAATCTATGGAAGCTGCGGTGATGGCCCGGATTCCGCCGGGGACGGAAAAGATGAATAAACTGGCTTTCGAAGAAGGAGTCAAGGCCGCCCAAGAGATTCAAAAAACCCTCGTCTTTGAAGAACCCTCCGAAGACCACGACCAGATCTGAAAAACAGGAGACAGAATTCAGAATAATACTTTTTATGTTATTCTCCTGAATTCTGACTCCTGTCTTCTGTATTCTGCTTTTCCCCTTCCTCCGGCAGCAAATCCAACAACTGTTTTAAGATCCTGGCTGTGGCGCCCCAGATAGTGTGGCCCTGGTATTGGTAAAAATAGACCGGGAAGGGATCTCCGTTTCTCACTATGACCTCCTGGCGGAATTTATCACCATCCAGAAATGCTAAAAGGGGCGCTTCGATTACTTCTTCGATCTCGTGAGGATTTATCTGGAATGGGTAGGGATAAGGAATGAAGGCGACGAAAGGAGAGATACAGAAGTCCGTTGTGGCCGTTAAGGAATCGTCTAACTCTCCCAGGAGACGCACATCCTCTTTTTTGATCCCCATTTCTTCCTGGGCCTCGCGCAGGGCAGTATTTAGGAGGTCTTTGTCTTTTTGGTCCTGCCGTCCCCCGGGAAAAGAAATCTGACCTTTGTGGTGTTCTACTATGTCCGTCCGCTTGGTGAAAAGAATATGATACTCATCGCCTTTCTTAAAAAGCGGAACAAGAACTGCCGCGCGCTTCAGGCCCTGAACCTTAAGGCAATTTTTAGTCCGGGAAGCCAGGATTTCCTTAATCTTTCTTTCCATTTCTAAGAATTTGCAATTTTTAACCGCAGAGGGCGCTAAGGTCGCAGAGAAAAATTATTCTGAGAACAAATAATGAACTAATACAACCGCATTAAATAAATTGTCATTGCGAGGAGTCCTGCCATGCGGGACGGCAAAACAATCCCAAGAAAAGAGGGATTGCCATGCCCTTTGGGCTCGCAAAGACGACGTGAAGATGTAAAGACATTTAATGCCGTTGTATTAAACCCAAAAAGGCTAATGATTATAATTTCGTAACAGTTTAGCGATTTAAAAAAATGGTATTAAAGCCTTTGTTGAGGGCCGGGGGTTAGAGCGGAACGCGCCGGAAGCATCGGTTGGGGTTCCGCTTGGCCACGAAGACAGAAGATCTTTTCCTCCGGAGGAGGCGGGGGTTCTTTCCCGCCCCATATGCGGAGAAATAAGCGCCTAATGATTCCAAGCGTTCCGCTCTGGCCCCCGGCCCCTGGGAATCCCTTAGGCGCTTAGCGCCTCATTAATACAAACATGTTTGTAAGAAGGAAACTTCTTGGCACCAGAAAATCCCCCCATCCCCCCTTTAAAAAAGGGGGGTTAGGGGGGATTTGAAGCATTTTGGCTGCCCGCTTGAGGCGGGCCACTTTTTCCGCGCAAGGTCGCGGAAAAAGCATAGCCTTTACAACACACCTTTTTTCAAAGAGCTAAAGTGTTACATAATTTCGAATCTCAGCGGTCTCTGCGGTGAAAGCTTTTCCCTCAGGACCGATAGGTGCGCAATTTAGCTAAGTCCCAGGTGTATTCATACAAGTGCAGCCCCTTGGAGAGGGCAATGATTTCTCCATCCTCCACGCCGATCTGCCGGCCCATGTATTCTTTCAGGAGTTGGATTCCCGCCAGATTGGCCGGGAAGCCGGCCCAGAGGTCCCAGGAGCGAAAATATAATACGAAATGGAGCTTTCCATAACGCACCCGGGTGTCGATCAGACGCAAGCAGGGAGGGTCGGAATTTAGAATGTCCTGAGGCATGCCCACCTCCATGGTGGCCTGGTTTGTGCCCGGGCCCGCAGCCTTATACATTTTGATCACTTCCTCTACGGGGTTTACGCCTAAAGGAACTTCATTGATCTTGGGGTTGGTCAACCGTTCGCCGTAGGTGTAGGTCTCGCTCTTTTCCCGTTCATCGGTTATCCAGTAGCGCATATATTGGTCGACGTATTCCATGGTCGTGGGAGCGGGAATCCCCAGACCAGGAGGGATATCCGGAATCAGCGGGCGGGTTCCGGGAAAATTGATCTTCACCACAACAAAGTCAAACTCCCGCCTCTTCTGACCCTCAAAGCTCCCTTTGTCAATCTCGTAAACATGGCCGGAATCGAGGATACGGTACACGCACTGGAACCAGGCGTCAGGTAAATCTCGCGCTTCAATACATTCAATTTTCATCAATCACCCTTAAAAATCAAATTTGGGATGGCCAAGTACAAAGCTCTCCGCCCCAGGTGGATTGCTTTAGGCTCTTGACACTTGTCCTTTATTTTTTTGGTTTTAAGAACTCTGTGATCTCTGTGCCTTCGGTGGCTAATTTAATCTTTCCCAACTCAGATTCTCTCAATAAGTTCTTCCAATTCCAAGGACTTAAGAGTCTGCGGGAGAGGTCTGCCGGTCTTCGGGTCCCAGCCCATCAATTCCCGGTAGGTTCGTACCATGAAATCAAAGAACGGCCCGATGGGTCGGCCTTTTACCGGTCCATCCACCGGCGTTGAGCTATATCGGGCTGATGGTCTTTCCAGGGCAGGGTTGAGCCCATGACGAATATTGAAGACCCGCAGGAGGTTGACGATCCTCCGCCCGATGTGGGTAGCGCTTTGCAAATCCAGATCCCACCCTGTCACTGCATTTGTGGCTTGGACGGTCAGCCCCCGGTTTGGGCAGCAAAAGGAACAAATTCCCAGGCAGTCCACAAACTGCAGCCAGCCGTTTTCCTTGGCGTTGATTACGGCAACCTCCCAGGGAGAAAACTTGTCGAACACAGGAGGATACCCGAGCCGTTCCGGGAAAACTCCTCCCCGGGTGGCCTCGATGGTACTGGTGTTGGAGACGCATGTATCCAGCATCTCGCACCAGCGCCCGCGGTGGTCATGGCTGCGGGGCGCTGCGCCGGTATGGGTGTAGATGGCCCAGTTAACCGCTTCTCCCCCGATTTTTTCCGAAGCCCTCTTCACCCCTTCGGCCAGAAGGTCGCCGATGCCCTGCCTGTTGGCGATCCGCTGCAACATCTCTTTGACCGCCTCTGCGTTTCCCCAGGTCATCTCCAGGCCATCCAGATCTTTTTTGGTCAACGCCCCTTTCTCGTAGCATTCCATCGCCCAACCTATGGTCCAACCGGCCTCGTTTAGGTCCATGCCCATCTGGTCATTGAACTGGTTGAGCATGACAGTGGCCCCCGGGTCCGTATTCCCGATTACCGGCCCCCATGTTGCCAGCCCTTCGTATTCCGGCTCCTCCCCTTCTAAGCCGGCATAGGGCCCCTCCGTGACCTTGCAGAGCTTACAATGACGAAGCTGGCAGGCCCAGCAGGGGTTGTGCTTCATTTTAAAGTGGGTGCGCAGGTATTGGCCGTCAAATTTTTCGTGCTCCGGGAAAAGGCTGGTCGAATAATTTTTCACCGGCAACCATCCCCCCAGAGCGGCTGCGGAAAATCCCCCGCCGGTTCCAAACTCATAGATCCGTTTGGATCCCTTGGTCCTGGCATCTTCGTGTAATTCCCGGGTCAATTTCTCCACGGCTACTTTATCTTTTACCGGAATCTCTGCTTTGCCCCTGGCCACAACGATGGCCTTGAGGCGCTTCGATCCCATGACCGCCCCCATGCCGTTATGCGCGACTACATGGCCCCCGTCGCCGGAGATCATGGCAAAACGGACCAGATTCTCCCCGGCCGGTCCGATACACTGGACGCTTCCCCGATGGCCCAGGCCCAGCTCTTTTCGTAAAATATCCTCGGTCTCAAAAGTTCCTTTGCCTTTAAGATGCCTCGCATCGCGGAGTTCAGCTTTCCCGTCATGGATAAAAAGATAGACTAAATGGGAAGCCGTCCCCTGCACCAGGAAACCATCGATTCCGGCGAGTTTGAGGTAGGCCCCAAAAAGGCCATTGGCCTGGGAACTTCCGGCCAGATTGGTCATCGGGCCTTTTGTAACCACGGAAAAAGTTCCGGTACCGGAGATCCTGGTTGCTCCGAGCGGACCGGAGAAGAAGATAAGCCGATTCCCCGGGTCATCCCATTCTACCCCCGGAGGAACTTCATCAAAAAGATACCTCGCTCCCATTCCTGTCCCGCCGACGTATTTTTCTACTTTTCCGATACTCAGTTCTTCCTCTTTGATCTCCATCCTGCTCAGATCAACGCGGAGAATCTTGCCCATATAACCATTAAGCTGTACCATGATTCGCGGCCCTCCTTACTAAGATTACCTTCCCATCTCCTTCTCTCCCAAGCAAAAGATAGCGCTAAGAAAAGGGAGATTGACCTGCTATTCATTTACCCCGGAATAGAGAAGTTTGCCCCGGGATATGACCGTCCCAACTTTTTTTAAGTTCCGGATATCATCCAGGGGATTGCCCATCAAGCCGACAATATCAGCCATTTTGCCTGGTTCGATAGTTCCGATGATTCCTTCAAGGCCGCAGACTACGGCTGCATGGTGAGTAGCTGCCCTGAGGGCCTCCTTCTCAGAAGCTCCCAGTCTTACCAGGTATTCAATTTCCTGGGCCAGACCGCCATGCCGGCCATCTGTTCCAACTGCGAATTTAATCCCTCCCTTAATGATAGCCGACATTCGTTCGGCTACTTCCTCGCGCCCCCGGCGGAAGGCATCGGCGATTTCCAACGGCAAGGTTCGGACTCTTTCTTCCGAAAAGTAAGGGCTGGGCGTGAGGACAAGCCATCGTCCCGCTTTTAACAGGAGATCGATCTCCCGGTCGGAAAGGAAATAGCCGTGTTCAATCGCCTCAACCCCGGCTGCCAGACACTCTTCCAAACCTATTCCTCCGATACAATGGGCAGTTACGCAGACATTAGCCCTGTGGGCTTCCTGGACCGCCACTGAAATTTCTTCCCGCGAAAGGTACGATTGAATCTCCCTTCCCTGGCGGACAGTCCCGGTAATAAAAAGCTTGATAAAATCAGCTCCGGCCTTCAAATTTTCCCGCACAGCCCGACGGATTTGATCAGGTCCGTCAAAGGGATAACCAACGAAGCCATGCCCGTGGGTAGCGCGGATCCCCCGGGTGGCCACAATAAGGCGCGGCCCAACCAGTTGCCCGGACGCGACAGCCCTCTTGCAGGCTACATCGAGAAAATTTTTATCCCCCAGACATCGGGCTGTTGTTACTCCGGCCTTGAGATCAATGCCCATGTGGACTGTAGCCCGGAGGGCCTGTTCCGCGTCGCTGTCATTCAATCGGGCTGGCCAGTTCTCCAATGTGGGATCCATGGCCAGGTGATTGTGACAATCAATCAACCCCGGAATTAGGACCTGGGCGCCGCAATCTATCACTTTAACGTTTGCGGGGGGAATTACGTTTTTCTCTTCGCCGGCAGCGACAATGCGGTTTCCTTCGATTAGAACCACACCATTTTCAATGGGGGGCCGTCCTGTGCCGTCGAGCAAAAGCTTTCCCTTTAAAACAAATCGTTCCATCCTTAAATCATCTCCGAAATTTACTTGAGAAAAAATTCGTCGACTTGCGCTTATTCAAAGCTCTTATCTATTATAGCCTATTGTAAAAATCAACAAAATTCTTTAAGGCAATTTTAATTGCCTTCCCCAATTTTAAAAAAAAGGTTGCCTTTTCAATAATTCTTAAAACCTGAGCTTCTTGCAAAAGTCCGTAATTTACCCTTCGACAGGCTCAGGGTGAACGGGCTTAGGTTGAAATTATTCAGTTTTTCCGTTCGTGGTGAGCCCTTCGACTCACCGTTCGCCCTGAGGTTCTCGAAGGGTGAACGGTTCGCTCAGGACAAGCTTGTCAAAAAAAAAAAAAATACTTTTGCAATAGGCTCAACTGACAGAAGGGAAATGGAGGAAAAGTTTTTAAAAAAAAAAAATTTAAAAAAAAGCTTGACAACTCTGCGCTGTTTGTTTATAAGAATCCGTGGATACATGTATACACGCACACACGAATATAATTTCTTTGGGGAAGCTGTAAAATAGACCTCTCATTAAAGGGCCGCCAATGAACAGGAATAAGCAGGGCGAGGCCAAATTCTTAGAGCCACCTAATTCGATCTCTGACCAGATATACGAGCATCTTAAGCAAAAAATTCTTTACGGCGACATCGAACCCGGAGAGCGGTTGATGCAAATTCAGGTTGCTGAAACCCTGAAGACCAGCCGTACTCCTGTGCGAGACGCTATCCGCCGCCTTGAGCAGGACGGTTTGGTTGTAAGACTCCCCCAGGGCGGTGTTATGGTCACCCTCGTCGATAGCCAAACCATAAAAGAAGTTTTTGGCATCAGAAGCGTCCTGGAAGCCTATGCCGTTGAGCTGGCTTGCGATAGCATTACGCCCGAGGAGATTGCCACCTTGAAACAGCTCATGCGCCAAGCCCAGGAACTATTGGGATCGGATGAGTTAGAGCGCGATGTCAAAATCAGGGAGCTATTTAAACTGAACTCGCAATTTCATGACACCATCTATCGAGCAACTGGAAATTCCTATTTATTGGATATTATCAATAATTTGAGAAATATCGTGCGCCAGATGAGATACCTGGGCTTGAGGGCGGATACTACTACCTGGTCCCAGGCCTGGGATGAACACATTCAATTGATCAACTGTTTGGAATCCCGGGATAAAGAGTCGGCCAATGGCTTGATTAAGAGGCACTTAATTAATGCGGCCTCTAACGTTATCTCGGCATTGGGGATGACTGCCCAGCAATCAAAAACAACAACCTGATTACAGAGCAATTGGGTAAATGAAGATCTCCTTGTAAAAGTCACTTACTCCGTCATTCCGGCGAAAGCCGGAATCCAGTCCCGCTCCGAGCGGGATTCAAGGAGTTATCAAACTGCTGGACTCCGGTTTTCACCGGAGTGACGACTTTTTACGACTCCATCAAAGATAAGAGAAAAAAATCGCAAGGACTGGAGGTCTGCGGATGGTTAAAAAAAAGATCGGATTCATTGGACTGGGGGCCATGGGTAATTACATGGCCAGGAATTTAATAAAGGCCGGATATGACCTGACGGTCCATGACTTGAATTCTCAGCCGGTGAAAGAAATTGTTGCCCTGGGGGCAAAAGAAGCTAAAAGTTCGGCTGAAGCAGCCAAGGTGGTTGAAGTCATAATTACCATGCTCCCTGCGGACGAAGAAGTGAAGTCCGCCATATTAGGGCCGGGAGGAGTGCTTGAAGGAGCCCAAGCTGGGACTGTGCTCATCGATATGAGTTCTATTGCGCCTCATACCTCGATATTTGTGGCCGGGGAAGCAAAGAAAAAGGGGGTTAAATTTCTGGACGCACCGGTTTCGGGCGGGACTATCGGGGCAGAAAAAGCAACGCTGACGATCATGGTAGGAGGCGACAAGACTTTGCTGGATGAACATACGGAAATCCTTCAGGCTATGGGGAAGACTATCTATCATGTCGGAGACGTGGGAATGGGCGAGACGGTAAAGATGGTCAACCAGTTGATGTTGGGAATCAACCTAACAGGTATTGTCGAGGGTTTGGTGCTGGGCACTAAATTAGGAGTGGCCCCTGATATCCTCTATAAGGTTATCCGGGCCAGCTCGGGGAATTCCTTTCTCATGGAGCATCGGGTTCCCAATTATATTTTTACTGGCAACTTCACCCAGCCAGGGTTTGCCCTTGATTTATTGAGGAAAGATCTGGGGCTGGCCCTGGAAAGCGCCAAGGTCAACAAAATTCCTCTATTCATGACGGGGCTGGCCTATCAGTATTATACGAGGGCTACAGCAGAAGGTTTGGGGAAAAAAGACATGTCCGCCGTTATCGAGCTCCTGGAGAAATCAGTAGGGGTGGAAGTAAGGGGAAAGGCTGAATAATAAATTGATAATGTTTTTAAAAGGTGAACCCAATCGTTCACTAATTTCAAATATGATGATCTCGTAAAAAGTCGGCAGAAGAGTCATTGCGAGTGAAAGCGAAGCAATCTCGTTTTTATAAGTCCTTGAAAATATGGGATTGCTTCGTCGTCCCGCATTGGCGGAACTCCTCGCAATGACGAAAACGGGACTTTTTACGAAGCCATCAAATATCACAGATGCAAAAGGAGGGAAAGATGAACTGGAAAAAGTTAAGTAAGGTAATCGGTCTCATTCTGTGCCTGGCTTTAGTTCCATTCTTGGCGGGCAATTCTTATGCCCAAAAACCGATCGAGCTGGCCTTCGCGCTCCATACGGCCCCTGGCGGACCTGACCACATGGCCGTCGGGAAGTTCAAAGAAATGGTGGAGTCGCAGAGCAAAGGGAGGCTTAAGGTCAATCTTTTTCCCGGCGCCCAGCTCGGGGGGGAGAGAGACAATCTGGAGCAATTGAAACAAGGCGAGGTGGCTCTCACCCAATCCGGAGACCTGACCATCTCCATGTATGCTCCGGAATACGGTCCGCTTATTGTTCCCTTTGTGTTTCCCAATGTAGAAGGTGTCTTCAAAGCCTGGGACGGCTGGATGGGCAAAGAGATTAGGAAAGCCGCGATGGACAAAGGGAAGGTGCATGTGGTGGGAATTCAGCGGCGCGGGTCCCGTATGTTGACGGCCAAAAAGGAGATTAAAACCCCGGACGACCTCAGAGGGGTGAAGTTAAGACTCCCGGAGATTCCGGACTGGGTGGCGGTGTGGAGGGAGATGGGCGCGCTGCCCACGGTGGTGGCCTGGCCGGAAGTATTCGGCGCCCTGCAGACCGGGGTAGTCGATGCCCAGGAAAACCCCGTGTATCTCATCTACACCACCAAACTGAACGAAGTCCAGAGCCACCTGATGCTCACGGCCCACGTCCATGCCTGCTTCCACTGGCTGATGAGCGACAAGGTTCTAACCTCGCTCCCCAAAGATTTGCAGGACATCGTTTTGAAATCAGCCAGGGAAGCCTCCGCCTACGGAGATCGGATCACCAAAGAACAGGAAGAAGATACCAAGAAGAAACTGGCTGAAAGGGGAATGAAAATCGTGAACGTGGATGTAAAACCCTTCATGGCCAAGGCCCAGCCGGCCGTTGAAAAGATTCGCCTGAAATGGGCCAAGGGTGTTTTTGAGGAAGTGCAGAAGATTTCTGCTGGAAAATAACTGGATTGTATAGGAATTTCCTTTTTTATCCCCCTCCCCCCATCCCCCTCCCGCCAGGGGAGGGGAGATACTGGGGGATCCAAAATTCCCTCCCCCTGGATGGGGGAGGGTTAGGGTGGGGGTGTTAATAACTTGTTAAAGGGGATTCTGCCGGAAGAAAACCTGTTTCTTCCGGCAGGACCTGCCATGATAACCCCCAGGGCTCCAGACCGAGCAACGTTTTTTAGGTAAAAATGCGGTGAAAAGATGAACGCTTTTCCAGACCAAGGAAGCCGCTTTCAAGAAAAGGGAGAAGTCCAGAGACCCTTATGGACCTTACTGGGGGGTCAGTTGAACGGCCTTCTGGATGGGTTTAATCTTATTCTCTTCATCGTCCTCATCATCCTGGCCACGATGCAGGTCTTATTCCGGTACGTATTGCAGTACCCTCTCCCCTGGACCGAGGAACTCGCCAGGTTTACCCTGGTTTGGGTCACGTTCCTGGGGGCGGCCAGCGTCACGCGCCGCAAGCTCCACCTGGCCGTGGATTTCTTCGTGACCAAGCTGCCCGCTCGAGCTTCCCGGGCCATTTCCTTTTTCTTTTATATATTGATCCTCATTTTCCTGGGCATTGCCCTGTGGGGGGCTATTATTATGATGGGGGAATCCGTACCCTTGTTTGCCGGCTCCCTCCCCTGGTTGAGCATGATGTATCTTTACCTGGGAGCGGTAATTGGGTTATCCCTTATGTTGGTTTACGTTTTTATCCACTTCTGCCGGGAATTTCGCGATTTCCGGAATGGCGGCCTCTCCCGATCCGGAGGGTGATTTTTTCCTCTTCAGGGATTAATTATTATGTTGGTCTGGATCTTTTTAATCGTCCTTCTCCTCCTCATCTTCGGGGGGATGGCCATCGCCTTCTCTATGGCGGTTACTTCTTTGGTCGTGGTTGTTTTTGACCGCGGGCTGGGTAATATTCCCTACGGCATCATCGCCCAGCGCATGGTCTACGGCGTGAACTCTTTTCCCCTTCTGGCCATACCCTTCTTTCTGCTGGCCGGGCGCCTGATGAATACGGCCGGGATCACCGACCGCATCTTCCGGTTCTGCAACGTCCTTATCGGACATGTCCAGGGGGGCCTGGGGCACGTGAACATCCTGGCTTCCATGATCTTTGCCGGCATGTCCGGGTCAGCCGTATCGGACGCAGTCGGCCTCGGCCAAATTGAAATAAAAGCCATGAAAGACCAGGGCTATGACGCCGACTTCAGCGCCGCCGTTACCGCCGCCTCAGCCACCATCGGCCCGATCATTCCCCCGAGCATTCCCATGGTGCTGTATGGCGTTCTGGGAAACGTCTCCGTCGGCGCGCTGTTTATCGGAGGAATTGTGCCCGGTGTGCTCATGGGCCTTTTCATGATGATTACTGTCTCCATCATTGCCAAACGGAGGAATTACCCGGTCCAGAAGCGGGCCGGTTTTACAGACATCCTTCGAGCTACGGTTAATGGTCTGTTCCCCCTGCTCTGTCCCCTGATTCTCGTCGGAGGGATCTGGAGCGGGGTCTTCACCCCCACCGAGGCCGCCGCCGTGGCCGTGATCTATTCTCTCTTCCTGGGCTTGATCCTGTACCGGGAACTCAACTTCCGGAGTTTGATCAAAGTCCTGCGGGAAGCTTTGGATGATACCTCCGTGATCCTTTTCATCATTTCCGCAGCTTCCCTTTACGGCTGGCTTTTAGCCCGGTACCAAATCCCTGCGGGGATAGCCGAGAAAATTCTGGCTATCACCCAAGATCCGCTGATCATCCTCTTGTTAGTGAACGGTTTTTTACTTGTCGTGGGATGCTTCATGGAATCCCTGGCGGCAATCAACATCCTCACCCCCATCCTTCTGCCGCTGGTGGTGAAAGTGGGGATCGACCCGATCCATTTCGGGGTGGTCATGGTCCTGAACCTGATGATCGGCCTTCTGACTCCTCCCGTGGGAATGGTTCTTTATTCGGTCCAGCGAGTGGCGAATATTCCCTTTGAGCGGCTTCAGCGGGCGCTCTTGATTTTTTTCTTTCCCCTGCTGGCCGTCCTGGTGCTGATCACCCTTTATCCGCCTTTGGTCACGTGGCTCCCCTCGACCTTATGGCGGAAATAGGGGGGGCGAAAACCGGATGGATTGCGGGGACGGATGGATGCGAGGTTATAGATATTTGGAGACGCAAATTCATGAAAGATCGAAACCAAGGAGGAAATCATGGCGGATTTTCATGTGCCCGGTTACGTCGGGAAGGTTTTGCGGGTGGATTTGAGCGGTAATAAGATCACCGAAGAAAAACTGGACGAGCCGATCCTGAAAAAATGGGTCGGAGGAGCAGGGCTGGCGGCCAAATACCTCTATGACGAGGTGCCGCCGGGAGTGGAATGGGACGACCCCCGGAACCGACTCATCTGGACCACCGGTCCCCTGGCGGGGAGCGGGGTCTTCGGCGCGGCCACCTTCAACGTGACCGCCAAAGGCCCCATGACCAACCTGGCCGGATGCTCCCAGGCCAACGGATATTTCGGGGCCTACCTGAAATTCTCCGGCTTTGACGGGATCATCTTCCAGGGAGTTTCTCCCAAGATGGTTTACCTGGTGATTAAAGATGGAAGGGCGGAGGTCCGCGACGCCGGACACCTCGCAGGGAAGGATGTCTGGGAAGTGGAAGACCAGGTCCGGAAAGAACTGGGAGTCAGAGAGAGGGAAGTCAGCGTTTATGCCATCGGCCCTGCCGGGGAGAACCGGGTTTTCCACGCCACCATCGTGGGGGACCGGGGGCACGTGGCCGCCCACGGCGGAGTGGGGGCGGTGATGGGGGCCAAGAACCTCAAGGCCGTGGTGGTTTACAGCGGAAAAAGAAATTTTGAGGTTAATGACCCGGAAGGGTTAAAGGCCAAAAATACTGATTTATTTGAGTTCGCCAAAACCTTCGGGACCATTTACCAGTGGGGGTCGGGCGGAGGATTTTCCACTCTTTATGCCATGGGCGCCTTACCGGTGAAAAATTATACCACCAATCTATATCCCGAACATGAAAAGATGAACGGCCAGTATATGCGGACCCATTTTAAGATGCGCCCGGTACCCTGCTACCAATGCCGGATCGCCCATGTGAAAGAAGTTACGGTGACCGAAGGACCTTATACGGGATTTATGGGAGAAGAACCGGAGTATGAACTTCTGGCTGCCTGGGGCCCGCAGATCGGGAACGCAGACTTGGGGGCTGTAGTCATGTTGACGAAAGAGGTAGATAAATTAGGAATGGATTGCAACGAAGGTTCCTGGGTCGTTGGCTGGGCCATGGAATGTTTTGAAAAGGGAGTGTTTACCAAAAAGGAAACCGATGGCCTCGACCTGACCTGGGGAAATGCCCAAGCCGTCAAAGAGATCTTAAATTGGATTTCCCGGAGACAGGGTTACCTGGGGAATCTTTTGGCCGATGGCGTCATGAGGGCATCGCAGAAGGTTGGCGGGCCGGCGGCGGACTGGGCTATCTATGGCCTGAAGGGATCCGCCCCCAGGAGCCACGATCACCGCGGGTCAACGAGGTGGTATGAGCTCTTCGATACCTGCCTGACCAACACCAGCTCGATTGAATCCACCTGGGGAGGAATACATCCCAAGCTTGTCGATATGCAGGAGCCCACGGATCATTTTTCCCACGAGCAGGTATCGACTTTCAATGCCAAGTACAGCGGGATAAGGCTCTTTGACGACTGCCTGGGGACCTGCCGTTTCGCCTCCCCCCATCCCAAGTTGCAGCTCGAGTGTTTTAATGCCGTCACCGGCTGGAACTGGACCCTCGAAGACGCTTTCACTGTGGGGAGACGGATCGTGAACCTCCTTCGAGTCTTTAACTTCCGACACGGAATGAACATTGAAGACGAGAAACCATCCAAACGTTACGGCTCCATCCCAGGCGACGGTCCTGCTAAGGGTAAGAATATAATGGAGAAGTGGGCATGGATGGTGGAAAACTATTACCGGCTGATGGGCTGGGATCCCCAAACAGGGAAACCCCTCCCGGAGACATTGGAGAAGCTGGGGCTGAAGGAACTGATAAAAGACCTAAAATAAAGAAGAAATTCCAAATTCCAAGCACCAAATCACAAATAACCGAAAATGCTCAAAATTCAAATGACCAAAACAAAAAGAAGTTTGGGAATTTGAGATTTGGAATTTGTTTGGAATTTGGAGCTTTTGAATTATGCATATTCGGGTTGAATTTTGGATGTGGTTGGGAGATAAGCTGGGACCAGACTTCCAGTTTCTTTCGGAAATGCGGTCATTCAGGGAAATGGATGTGGAAGAAGGCTTGACCGTCATCCACCTTTTTGACCGCCTGGCTGCCAGCTACCCTCTTATCGAAGAAAAGATTTTTAATCGGGATAGAAAAAAATTTCATCCAAACCTGAGCGTTATCGTTACTCAAGATGGCCAGGTTGTCAGTCCTTTCAGTATGGAAGAAAGTCCCTTGCAAGACGGATGTAAAATAACGGTTCTTCCCTTATACGTGGGAGGATAAATTTAATTACGAGTTTCGGGTTTCAGGTTTACTAAAAACTCTTGAGGAGATTAAAATGAGAATTGACCAGGAAAAATGCATAGGATGTCGGCTTTGCGCGGATTACTGTCCCGTGGGAGCGATCCAATATTTTCAAGACGAGAAAACCCCCAAAAAGAAAAAAGCCCGCATCGACGAAGAAGAGTGCGTAGAATGCGGCGTATGTTTTCGCGCCGAGGTTTGTAAGCCCCAGGCCATTTATCGCCAGGAAATAGGGTGGCCGCGGAGTGTGCGCCTGGCCTTCAGCGACCCCATGGTTGAACATAAGAATACCGGCGTCCCGGGAAGAGGGACCGAGGAGATGAAGACCAACGAGATTACCGGACGCTTTAAAAGAGGTTCTTACGGGATGGCCGTCGAAATCGGCCGGCCGGGCGTGGGAGGGCGACTGGAGGACCTGGAGAAATTTTCCATGGCCTTGGCCAAAATCGGGGTGGAATTCGAACCCAAGAATCCGGTGACTTTCTTGTTCGAGGACGTAGAGACCGGAAGGCTCAAGCCCGAGGTGCGCAAGGAAAAGGTCCTCTCGGCCATCATTGAGTTTTTGGTCACGCCCGAACAGTTGCGGCCCGTCCTCCAGGCTATAAAAGAAATTTCTCCCAAGATCGATAGCGTCTTCTCGTTGGACCTGATCAGCTTCCCTGAGGAATCGGAAAAAGGGCCGGCGCTGAAGGTGGTCAAGGAGATGGGCTTCCCGATTTATCCCAACGGCAAGGTGAACCTTGGGTTGGGAAGAATCCTAAACCGATAATTTGATTATATAGGAATTTCCTTTTTCAACTTTAATCCTGCAGGCGGCGGGATCAAATTCGGCACTGAAATTGAAATGGTCAATGGTCAATTATCAATGTTCAATGATCATTTCTAATGGCTAATTGATAACCTGAGGCGCTTAAGGTATTTTGGGCACTTCGAACTTTAGGCACTTAAAGGAGACTTTATATGACCCATTCATTGCATCGTACCGGCGATTTACAGAGTTTGAAAGAAGACTTCCCCATGCTGACCCATGTGGCCCGGGGGTTCAACGACAAGGATGCGGGCCCGAGGTTAAAGCAGATCGCCCTGACCATGACCAAGCACACCGACCTTCATTTCGGCGACTGCAAGGTGGGGAACAAATACCAGATGGACCCGGCGGAGATCGTGGAAAAGCTCACCGTGGGCTGCCAGTGCGTCTTCAAGGACAAGAAGAGCCTGATCGCCTGCATGAAGGAGCTGAAGGAGAAGGACCAGGGCATCTCCATCATTGTCTCCGGCCTGCTCGATGAGGTTTTTGACTGTTGCCACAAGGCCGGGCTCAAGCCTCCCCTAATTGAATTTGCCCTGGGAGTACACGGAAACACCAAAAGGCTTTGGCCCCCAGAAATCCTGGATTTCGTGACCATGTGCGGTCACGGTCTGGTCTCGGGCCGCCTGGTAAAAAAAATGATTGAAGATGTCAAGAAGAACAAGATCACGGTGGAAAAAGCGGCCATCGAGCTGGCCACGCCCTGCATCTGCGGGATCTTCAATCCCTACCGGGCAGAAAAGCTTCTCCGGAAACTGGCGGGTTAGTCTCTTAAAACTGGTTGAAGGAGGTTGGCCTATTAAAGAAAGAAAACAAGATCACCGTCCCCAACTGGCCGTAGTCATGGGAGACGCCACTGGCATAGGGCCTGAGCTGGTGGCTAAATCTTTGACCATGGAAGAGACCCGCCGTCTCTGCCGGCCGGCGGTTATAGGCGACGCCCGAGTGATGGCCGAGGCGATCCAGTTGACCAAAGCCCATCTAAAAATCGCTCCCCGCAAAAACTGGGAAGAGGTTTCGGGGGACACAGGCCTGATGGAGATGTTTGACCTGGCCAACCTCGACCCTAAGGAATACAAAATGGGTGAAGTCAGCGCTCAGGCGGGGAAGGCTTGTCTTCAATATCTGGAGTTTGCCGTTGGCCAGGTCATGGCCGGAAAGGCCGAAGCGATCGTTTTTGCCCCGCTTAACAAACTGGCCATGCGTCTGGGTGGTTCTCCCTTCAAAGGTGAATTAGACCATTTCATAAGCATGACCAGGGCCGAGATGGCCGGGGAGATCAATGTCCTGGAACCTCTATGGACCTCCCGGGTTACCTCCCATGTCGGTTTTCGGGAAATCTGCGATGAGCTTACTCCCGACCGTATCTTGCGGGCAATTACTCTTCTGTATTTAACCATGCGGCAGGCCGGAATAGAAAAGCCCCGGATTGGAGTTGCCGCCCTGAACCCTCATGGCGGGGAGAAAGGCCTTTTCGGCCCGGAAGAAGAGACCATCATCCAGCCTGTTGTGGAAAAAGCCAAAACCCAGGGAATGGATGTTTCCGGCCCGTTTCCGGCGGATACCATCTTTGTCCGGGCCCGCAAGGGTGAGTTCGAAGGCATCGTCACCATGTACCACGATCAAGGGCAGATTGCCACGAAGCTTTTGGGCTTTGACCGGGGAGTGACGGTCTCCGGGGGGCTTCCGGTCATTATGGCAACTCCGGCTCACGGAACAGCTCATGATATAGCCGGTAAAGGGACGGCGGACATAGGGGCTTTTCAGGCGGCCTTGCGAATTGCCGTGCGCATGGCCAGATCATCAGAAAAAAAGAGCGCTCCACCTTTCCGTAAGCAAGACACCTTGCCTATTCACGAAAAAGAGTAATGGAATCTACAAAAAACTTGCAGGATACCTGGTTTTGTAGTAATTTAAACGCCACTTTTTTCCCGGGAAGAAATCTGCTTGAAAAAGGTTTTAGCCCAAGAATATTTGGGCAAGCAGAATTATGGGATTTTTAAAGAAAGGCTGCAATGGAGATTGATAAAGATAAATGCGTTGGGTGCGGCAATTGTCATGCGGTATGCACCATGGATGTGATCAGTTTAGACGAAGATGGGAAGTCGGTCGTCAATCAAGACGAGTGTGTGGAATGTTCGGTTTGTTACCGGCTTCTCAGGAATGAGGGGTATTGGCCATGGATGGTCAGGGCGATTCGCCAGATGTTATCCTTCTTCCGTTTAGGTTATCTGGCCGAAGTGGATGTGTGCCCCACTGGCGCTTTGAATCCTCCGGTCCTGGAATGGCCGCGGAGTCTCCGGGCGACCTTCAGCGATCCGACCACCATTCATCCGGGAACGGGTATTTATGGCCGGGGAACCGAGGAGATTAAAAGCAATGATGTAACCGGACGCCTCCGCAAAGGAGAAGCCGGGTTGGTTGTGGAAATGGGGCGGCCAGGAATCGGGGCTTTTTTCCGGGATATTGAAAAGGTGGCCATGGCCCTGGCCCGGCTCGATCCTGAATTCGAGACCCAGAACCCGGTTACCCACTTGATGGAAGATACCCGGACGGGGAAAATGAAAGATGAGATACTGAACGAGAAAGTCCTGTCTGCGATCATTGAAATCAAAGTCAAACTGGAAAGAATCCCGGAATTTCTTAAGGTTCTGGAAAAAGTTCAGAAAGAGGTTGATACCGTAATCAGCTTGGGCGCGGCCTCCAGATGCCTTCCCGATGGCTCCCTCCCCCATATGGAATGGGTCAGGAAAGCGGGGTACACCCTTTCACCCAACGGAAAAACCAATTTGGGCCTGGGCCGGCCTTTATTCAAGGAGATGGAAGAATGACCAATACCCTGCACCGCCAAGGAAAAGTCCGAAACCTGAAGGAAGATTACATCGTTTTTATGACCACCGCCAAGGGAATCAATCGGGATGGATCTGGTCCAAAAATCCAGGAATTTATGCGCATCTGCCTAAAATATAATCCGGTCAACCTGGGAGACGTTAAACAGGGGAACATCCACCAGGACGACATTGAGATTCAGAAACTTATCGCCAATCTTAGCGATGGCGCCGGATCAGCCGCAGTCTTTACTGACCTGGATACAGTGCAGAAGGTGGTAGAAGAATTGATCCAGGCTGACTTGGGAATTTCCATCAACATCAGCGGCCTTCTGGATGAGGTTCAGGAATGCTGTCGTAAGGCCGGCATTACCCGCCACAGCGCCGAGCATTCCTTAGGCTTTTGGGGGGCCAGGGACCTCCTGCCCGAAAGGGAGATTCTGGAAATCAACACCTTATGCGGTCATGGCATGGTCTCCTTCAACTTCATCCGGAAGATGATCGAATACGTGAAACTAAGGCGCCTGACCCCTAAAAAGGCGGCCCGGATCATGGCCAAGTGCTGTGAATGCGGCGCTTTTAATCCCGTCCGGGCAGAGAAGCTTCTGGAAAAGGCGCAAAAGGGAGAGTTTACGGCCTCTGGAAAAGAGGTCGAAGAGTAAATTTTTAAAGGGAAGAAGTCGGCCCTCTTCTTGAAACCCATTTCCGGAGAGCTTTGATTATTTCCAACGGGTCCTACGCCACTTTCTTCACCCACCCCATTTCCGCGATCTTTCTTTGCGCGGCTATCTTATCCGTCCTCTATCCCCTGATCCGCTGGGCGGTCAGGAGAAATCGGAAGTAATCTGGATTTAGGGCTTCGGTTGTATCGGTCCAATGAACTTTCATCCTGGTAAACCGTACTTCTCCCTGATCTCTTTCACGTCCTTGGTCCGGCCTGCTTTGCTGTCGGCCAACCCGCGCTCAATCGCCTTCCGACGTAAATTTCGCGCATTAGATCATCCCATGTAGCGTTTGGGGGCATCCGATCGATAATTCTGTGGGCTTCGTCTTTTTCCATGATTATCGACATAGCCTTCTCTCCTTCCCGATGGCGCGGGGCGAAGCGTCCGCGCCATCAGTGATTAGATGGATCCGCATAATATGCGGAAAATTGGTTTCCGGTCCGTATAACACGCCGTTGATAGGGCGAATATTACTGTAATAATTCCTCCAGTATCACCCACTTGCATCCATTGGTGCTTTTTATCGTGGCGTCTTATGCGGATCCGCATAAAAAGCGGGCTGCTGAACCCAAAGAATATCTAAAAATACCCATTCTATCGATTATGGGTTGAAACCTACACCTTTTGAAAAGAGGTCAAATCTTACTTTCAGGAAGGAATCATCGCTTAAGAGAAAAGCTCAACCTCCCAGCCAGATTTTTTAAAGGTATACTCTTCAACCCCGTCGACGTCACTAAAGACTTCTGGGGGACACCCTCCGTCTCTGCCGGAGTCAGCTACCTAACGCCACTCGGCATCTGTCGGGTGAAAATTCGTCGTTGAGCGCCGCACGATCTCCCGGTCCAGGCCGTGCTCCATGAACTTCGCCCACTCGGCGAAGTGCGGCGTCTCCCGGTGGGCCAGCCGCGCGGCCTCGTCCTTGTAGACCTCGTAGAAGTAAAACTTCAGCGGGTCATCATTGTCGCGCAGCACGTCGAAGCGCAGGCATCCAGGCTCATCCGCCTCCGAGTGCACCGCATCGTGCTTTATGACTTTCAGAAACTCGTCGAGCGCCGACGGCTTGATGTGAACTTCAATCAGCATGCAAATCATAGCAATTTCTCCCTTGATGGTGGTCTGACTGGCCTTGCGGTCTAACCGCTGATAACGATATTGGCGATGGTGCGGGCGGCCGGTTCGGCCAGCAATTAATCTAATTGATTCTTACAGTGCTTGACGGAGAATCCCATCATTTCCTTGAGCACTTTCCAGAAACTGCTTCTCATGCCTCCTTCCAGAAGGTTAGGGGTTGGGTTGTTGGACTTACTGGCTTTGCAGGAGGGTTAAATTCAGTTTAAAAATACTCCTTTGTTCCCAGGCAGTCAAGGGGAAAATTGCTTGCGCACCTTCCCACCTCCTCCTGAAGCTTTTTGGATAAACTGGTTTTGCTCCAAAAAAATTGGGGGGGCAAGCCTCTATAGGCGGCTTGACACGTTAACATCATCCCATTATACTTAGAGCGCCTAAAAGCAAGTTCCTAAAAAAAATAAAAAGGAGGCAATATCATGAGACGAACACTGGGGTTGACTGGCTTACTGATGTTTCTCAGCTTGGCCGTAGTGGTTGGCTTGACGTCTGCTGCGGATTGGAAGCCGAGCAAACCTATCCGGATTATCGTTCCCTGGGGAGCGGGAGGGTCAACGGACCAGGCAGTGCGCTCTATTGCCGGGGACCTCGAGAGTGCCTTAGGTCAGAAGATCGTCGTCGTAAACCAGCCGGGCGGAGGCGGGGCTATCGGAACGAAGAGCGTGCTGGACGCCCCCTGCGACGGCTACACCTGGGCTTCGGGCGCGATAAAGGACCTGGGAACTTACATAATTACCGGAACGCTGAACACGAAGGCGCAGGATTGGCACATCTACCTCAACACCGCCAATGCCACACTGGTTTCCGTTACCCCCAACGCTCCGATCAAGGATTTCAAGGAATTTCTCGACATGATGAAGAATGACCCCAAAAAGCTGTCGGTGGCAATTGCGGGCATTCCTTCAGCCGGCCACACGGCCATCGAATCCATAAAGCGCGCCGGGGGGGGAGACTATAAGCTCGTAAGCTATGACGGCGGAGCCCCGGCTGTGATCGCCACGGTGGCCGGCGAGACCATGGCCACGCCGCAACTGCTGAGCGAGCAGATCGAGATGATCCGCGGCAAAAAGCTGCGCCCGCTGGCGGCCTTGACCCCCGAGGACCTGGTAATCGAAGGATTCGGCACTGTCCCATCGGCGACCAAATGGCTTCCCAAGGTGGCGGCCGACCCCATCTACTTCGGGATCTGGTTTCCCAAGTGCGTTCCTAAAGAGATCGCTGAGACTATGAACAAAATATGGCGGGAGAAGATTGCCATCTCCAAGTCCTTGAAGGACTTCGCCCACCTGCGCGGGCAGATCGTGGCGCCCTACTATGGGGAGGAAGCGCTGAAGAAGGCCTGGCCCTCCATTGTAAATTCGGCGTGGGGGCTCTTTGACGGCGGCAAGGCAAAAGTCAAGCCCGATGAAGTGGGCATGCCGAGGCCTTAGCAAGACAATCACCGGGGGCAGATGGCCAGAGAGCGGTCCGCCCCCTTTGCTTGCCCCGGGATACCGGGGGCTTGGTTCATTTGCATGTTCAAGGCTGACTTTCTGACCGGGCTCGCCCTGTTACTGGTGAGCGCACTCGTCCTTATTGAGTCCTGGCGCATGCCGCGCTTAGAGCACCTCAAGGTGCACCCCTTAAGCGTCCCGGGTATCGTTCCGGCGTTCCTGGCTGTGGTCCTTTTGATCTTCGGCCTGGTTTTGGTGCGGCGGTCTATCAGGGCCGGAGGGTACCGCATCGGTTTTAACCGCGATGACCTTCGCCGGGTGCTCGCCCAGCCTGGGAACCAACGGCTGCTGATGACTGCCGTGCTCACCATCGGCTACGCCGGCGTCCTTATAGGAAACGCGCCATACTGGCTGGCCACTGGGATCTTCATCTTCCTCTTCATCGTGGCCTTTGAGTGGCGACGCGGCATGGCCGGCCGGGAGTTCAGACGGATGGGCCTGGTTGCCGGGATCCTGGCAACCATCATCACTGCAGCCGTCGCCTTAGCCTTTGAGCGGCTCTTCCTGGTAACCCTGCCATGAGAGAGAGATAGTAGTATGGATGTGCTGCTTGACAACCTCGGGCTGTTCCTGGGAGCGATCACCGGCTTTCTGACCCCCCTGGCCCTTTTTCATATCCTCTGGTCTGCCCTGCTCGGGATCGTCATCGGAGCGCTGCCCGGTCTTACGGCCACGATGGGGGTGGCCCTGATCACCACGCTGACCTATAAGCTTCCTCCTGAATTAGCTATCATCATCCTTATTTGCGTTTACGTGGGAGCTATCTACGGCGGCAGCCGGACAGCGATCCTCCTTAACATCCCGGGGACACCCGCGAACGCGGCTACCACTCTCGATGGTTTTCCGCTGGCCAAACAGGGCTTAGCCGGACGGGCTATGGGTGTGGCGACAACGGGATCCGTCCTGGGCAGCGTCATTGGCATCTTCTTCCTGGCCACCCTGGCGCCCATCCTCGGGAATTACGCCCTCAAGTTCCAGTCCTTCGAGTTTTTCTGGCTGGCCATCTTCGGCATCGTAATATCGGGCCACTTGACCGCTCTCGATGATCCCATAAAGGGTTGGATCGCGGGATTTCTGGGTCTTATGACCGCCATGGTGGGCCAGGAAGGGATCCACGCCTACGAAAGGTTCACCTACGGGACTACTGAACTCCTCGGCGGCTTCGCTCTTATCCCAGCCATGGTGGGCGCCTTCGGCTTCGCCGAGGTGCTGAGCGTGATGCGCAATCCCCAGGCCGAGATGGCCGACAATCCTAAGGACAGCGTTATCCCCAAGTTAGCCGATATAATGCGCTACTGGCGCACCATCATAAGAAGCGGCCTTATCGGCACCATCATCGGCATTATCCCGGGAGTCGGCGAGGATATCGGGGCCTGGGTCTCGTACGCCGCAGCCAGACGGAAGAGCAAGGAGCGCGAGAAGTTCGGGAAGGGATCGATGGAGGGGCTGATGGCCGCGGAAACGGGCAACAATGCCGTTGTGCCCGGGGCTATCATTCCAGTGCTTACTTTGGCCATCCCCGGATCGGCCCCAGCGGCGGTGCTGCTTGCGGCCATGTTCATCCACGGGATCCGCCCGGGCCCTATGATCATGGTTGAATCGCCTCAGTTCGTTTACCAGGTCGTGGCCATGGTCTTCTTTGCCACCCTGGCCATCCTGATTTACGGTTTAGCTCTCACCAAGCCGCTCCTAAAAGTCCTGGCCATCCCGCGGACGCGCCTCCTGCCCGTGGTCTTCGTCCTCTGCACCATCGGGTCTTATGCCATTACCAACCGCATCTTCGACATCTGGGTAATGATCGGCTTCGGCATCGCCGGCTACATCCTGCGGCAGATGAAATACCCCATGGCCCCGCTGGTCCTGGGCATCATCTTAGGAGACCTCCTGGATAAGAACCTGCGCCGTGGGTTAGTGCTGACCGACGGTGATCTCACGCCGTTCTTTACCCGGCCCATCTGCCTTGTTCTCTGGTTAGTGACGCTCTCCTCCATCCTGATGAGCATTGATCCGTTCCGGAACGCCCTGCAGCGGGCTGTCCGGGTGGTCTGGCCGGGAGCCCGGCGGGATGCAGGTTAATCCTGGCGCAACCCCCTCACAATTCGGCGTAAAAGGAAAAGAAGAGAATTGATTTAAGAGAAGAGACCTTAAGTTAAGTGGGCTAATGAGTTGGCCGGGTCCGACCCGGAAGGGGCCGGATAAAAATCGGAAATATGAGAGTCGACCAAAAAAATAGAAGAATTCCAGGAAATTGCTATAAAATAAAATTTTTGGTATAAATGGGCCAACTTCCGGGGGTGAAATCCGTCTTTTTTAACCATGCGAGAAGGAGTCCTCAAATGAGTTATTCATCCTATTTAAAGCCACGGCCTGAAGTTATCTCTGAAGAAGGGGTTGAGGGAATTGTTGACCTGGCAAACCTTAAGGATGATTCGAAAACTAAACTTGAGGCCCGGCCACGAGATTTTTTAACTCTTACCTATCCCACAAACGACCTCATCAAGGTGCTGGAACAGATCAATCTGAGGTTTTCTTCCGACAAGGAAGTGGCGGGTCTTTTTCTCTTTGAGGGATTGAAGGGAAGTGGTAAGTCTCACCTTCTTTTAACGATCTACAATTTATTTAAACATAAGAAAATCGGACAAGAATGGTTAAAAGGGAATGGTCTAATCTGTAAAGTCTCTGATGACATGATTGTAATAATAAATAAATTTACTGATGACCCGTACGATTCCATCTGGGGTATGATTTTCGAATCCCTTGGAAAGCAGCCCCCAAAAGGAAAGACTCATCCCAAACTAACTGATTTTCAGAAGGCACTGGGGGATAGGGAGATTATTCTGATATTTGACGAGTTGGAACAAGGTATCAAAGTCATCAGCGACTCAGCCCTTCGGGCTCAAAATATAGCCTTCCTTCAGGTCCTTTCCGAATTCAGCAACCGTTCGAAGCAGGTAACCCTTTTTGCAAGCATCTACAGCGACAAGGAAGAACCCGGGAGCACTTTAAAACGTGTTCCCCGTTGCGTGGTCCAATTCGATAATGTGAAAGACCAAAGCAACGTTATCTTACATCGGCTGTTTGAAAATTACAGGGATTTTGACCGAAATCTTATCTCCCCTGTCATAGAGAGTTATGTCCAACTCTGGGATAAGCATACCCCCCATGATAAGGAAGAGCATAAAAAGCGGTTTCAGGATACCTATCCCTTTTCTCCCTCCCTCATGGATATTATTCTTAAAAAGATTCCCGCACGGGGTGGTTTTCAAAATGTCCGTGGAGCTTTATCCTTTCTCGGGAACATGGTCCGGCTGACGCATACTGCAGGTGATATCATTACCCCCGCTGACGCCTCTCTCAAAGACAAGGCTACTACAATAATGCTCAAGGACCTGGACCCGAGTGGAGACTTAATCAATCGGGCCAGTGAGAATATGGATGAATTGATTCCGAAGGCGCCCCTATCCATTCAATTTGCATCGGCCGTCCTTCTCTATACCCTGACCGGAAGGGGAAGCGATATCGGCGCTTCACGGGAAAAGTTGATTATGGATATTCTTTCACCATCTCTCGATATTAATGCTTTTGAACAGACATTAATGGGCTTTCAGAAGTATGCTTCCTACTTCCATCACCAGGAAAACCGGTATTATTTTGATCTGGAAGAGAATTCAGAAGCCAAAGTGGAATTTAAGTCCCTTCAATATTCAGATGACCAGGCCAGGGAAAAACTCTTCGACATTCTAAAAACCGATATCTTTAAAGTGTCTGAAAACACCACGGTCTTCGTTTCGATCCAGCAGGTTCAGGAATCACTGAAGCAATTTGATAAAATCCGTCCCCGCTATGTTCTCACAGGAAGAAGATTAACACAGGAAGAACGACATATTATCTATCATGGAATGGATTACCGTAATCTTATTCTACTGCTGGAGCCAAAAGATGACGCATTTCAACTTTCGACCGATAAAGACCTTCTTAAATGGGCTAAACGAGTTCTGGCAGCCAAAGATCTTGCAGGAAGCACCAAAAAGACCGCACGTCAGGCTGATTATGAGCGTATTGCCAAAGGGGATCAAAGTAATGTCATAGACAGGATAAAGAAGGCAGGGCTTGTTTTTGTAAGCTGGCAGAAGTATGGCTCCACAACAACCGAAGACCAAATAGAGCTGGAACCCCTCCCGGCGGACTTCTCGAAAGATAAGGTACTTGAAAAGCTGAATCAGGACTATTTCCCAACGCTTACATTCAAGGAACATATGGAAGGAAGGCTTACGGAGATCCAAGACCGCCTTGTCAAAGAGGTTGATGCCGAGTACAGAGCTACCCTTGGTTTCCCTGTCCCGGTAATCGTGACCGCAGTTTCGAAAGGCATCCGGGAGCTTTGCAAAGAAGGGCTTATCGGCATTCAGCACAATTTGGGGAATTTCTGCCATAAAAATCCCAATCTAAGCGAAAGCGAACTTCCCAACGCCAAAATAACACCTCCCTTTGAAGAACCCCCAACTAAAGAGGTTTGCCCAAAATGTGGAAAGAAACCATGCGTGTGTCCTCCGGTATTACCAGAGACCTGTCCGGCATGTGGCCGGCTTCCCTGTCATTGTGTCCCACCGCCGGAGATTGTCTGCCCAAAGTGCGGAGAAAAACCTTGCATCTGTTCAAAAAGAGAAAATATTTCTCTGGCAATACCGCCCCAGACAAGCATTGGCAGTCTGCGGCAGGAAACAGCCCATCGCCTTCAGCAACGTGAAGGGGCAGTGATAACCAAGGTGAGCTATAAGATCTTCTTTCAGAAGAGCAACATCGGGGATCTTAGCACATTGCCCCCAGGGATAAGGGGATCCCTGAGTGGTCAAGGTGACTTGATGGTTGAAATTACCATTTCAAAAAGTGGAAGATTTCCAAAATCTCAGGTTGAATTGCAGATTGAAAGCCTGCCCGTCCTTGCTGGAGCCGAGTACTCAGCCGATCTGGAAATTGAAGTTTCGTAACACTTTAGTTCTTTGAACCTCAAAAAGAAAATCGGGTAGCACAGGCTTCCAGCCTGTATCTCTGGAAAGGTTAAAACCAAGACACAGGCCAGAGGCCTGTGCCACCTGTCTACCTTTTCAAAAAGAGGGAGAAAACTGACTTTTTCAAAGAGTCAAATTGATACGAAGTTTCCAGTTATTAACACCCCCACCCTAACCCTCCCCCATCCAGGGGGAGGGAATTTTGGATCCCCCAGTATCTCCCCTCCCCTGGCGGGAGGGGGAGGGGGATAAAAAAGCAAATTCCTATACAATCCAGTTAAAAGGAGAGTCGATGGAGAAAACAGGCTATGCCTTGTTCAACAAATTAATCGACCCCGGGCCGCGTCTTCCCTGGATCAAAGATTGGCTGCTAAATGAAGTATGGAGTTGTGATCGCTATTCAAATAGCAGCAGGATCGACTTTCTTCACAAGGGCGAAGAAGAGATTAACCGTTTCGAGTCATTGATCTCCTCTGCTGCGGGTAGAATTTATGACGAGCTTCTTTCAACAACAGATCCTACGAAGAGGCTTCTCAACGTCCTTTCTGACTCGGGGACAGCCGTCGTAGTTTTTGATGGTCTGTCTATCAGGGAAATCCCCATCATTTTAACCCTCGCAGGGAAATCCGGGCTCAAAGTCACCAATGCCGATTCTTCACTCGCTGCCATCCCCTCAGAGACTGTTGATTTCATCGAGCGAGAATTCCCATGCGGCCGTATCGGACCTTCACAGTTACAGGGGAGGAAAGAATTGAAAGGGAAAGGAATTTCAGCTATATACCACCAGAATTATGGCCTGGCGCTTTCAGGGGACTATGAGGGATCTCCACTGCTTGTCTGGTCCTCTTTTCCGGATTTGACATACAGGGACAGCGGAGCAAAGTTTGAAAACCATTTTGAAAATATCCACGTCCTTTTTGAGACCGCCTGGGTAAACACCGTCCAGCAGATTAAAGAGAAAAAAAGAATTATCGTTACCAGCGACCATGGGTACATCTTTTTCGGTTCAGGAATGGATTTTCCAAGGACATCTTCCTCCGAACAGAGGGAGTTGAATGAATATTTCGGAAACGACCGGAATGTCTCCTTGAGTGAAAAGCCACATCCGCCCCAGAGCGACGATGTTTTCATAGATACTGTTCACAATGTGGCCATGATTAAAGGCCGGGTCAAGACAAAATCAACCGGAGATGCCGCCTCCAGACTTTACAAGCACGGCGGTCTTTCTTTAATGGAAATGCTGGTTCCGTGGATTGAACTGGAGCCAATTTATAGTGAACGACTTGAATAAGTTGACATCCGCCAGGTGTCATTGCGAACGAAGTGAAGCAATCTCAGCGGTTGCCTTAAATTGAAATGAGGAATATTGACATATGATGACCCTTCGCCAGTTTTCCCTTAAACCAGAATCCATCCCATCATCTACTTCTTGGTATATGGCTGACTTAGGTGAAGCCCGCGGCAAACAGGATCTCTTTACAAAACAGTCTCCTCAGAAACTGAAAGTCTTGCGTGAGAGCGCAATAATTGAAAGTGCAGTCTCTTCAAATCGGATTGAAGGGGTTACTGTTGATCAAACCCGCATTCATACTCTCGTCTTCGGGAAACCTGTGTTGCGTGACCGGGATGAAGAAGAAGTGCGGGGTTACCGGGACGCGCTCAAGCTTATTCACAAACAAGGCAAGAGTCTACCCGTGTCAGAGGAAACTATTTTGAATTTCCATCGGTTTTGTCGTGGGGATATATGGGATGCGGGGAAATACAAAGAAAGAGATGGCGATATTATCGAAAGGTATGCCAATGGTCGGGAGCGGATAAGGTTCAAGCCTGTTGAGGCAACCCAAACCCCACCCTTTATGCATGACTTGATCAAAATATGGGACCACTGTATTTTTGAAAGATGGGTGCATCCTCTTATCGCTATGGCAGCCTTTAACCTTGATTTTCTTTGCATCCATCCATTCAGGGATGGAAATGGTCGAGTTTCACGTCTCTTGCTTTTACTCCAATGCTACCACCTGGCGTATGAAGTTGGCCGTTACATCAGTCTCGAACGGCTAATCGAGCAGAACAAAGACCGCTATTATGAGACATTGGAAGAGAGTTCCGACCGCTGGCACGAAGGCAAGCATAACCCCTGGCCTTATGTTAACTACATTCTTTATATTCTCAAAACTGCTTATCGAGAGTTTGAAGAGAGGGTTGGGCAGATTACTTCTCCCAAAGGCGCTAAGACCGAACTTGTAATGAGTATTATTCGGCGGCACCTTAGTCCTTTTCGGATTTCCGACATTCAGAAGGAGTGTCCGGGTGTAAGTTTGGATTTAATCCGTTTAGTCTTGAAGAATCTACGATCATCTGGGAAGGTCAAATGTCTCGGCAGGGGACAGAGCGCTGAGTGGGAGAAGACGGCTAAATGGAAATAGGTAATATCCAATGAAATAGGTAGTGAATTAGGTAATATGTTTCTGGGCTTTTTGTGAGACCATCTAACCATGGAAAATTTAAAAAGAGCAATTGAAGAGAGTTTTCCCATCGTTGAAATTAACCGCCTTGCTGTTCCCGAGAGGAATGCCTTCAAACCTATCTACCAGATGCACAAATGGTTTGCCCGAAGAGCTTCCTGTGTCTTCAGGGCTATCCTCCTTGGAGCCATGAAGCCTGCCGGGACCGACATCATGGGCGAGTTTTATAAAGACCACACCCATGATCCCGATACCAACGGGGTTAGAATCCTTGACCCTTTCATGGGCGGAGGCACGACAGTAGTTGAAGCGCTTCGCCTGGGATGCCACGTCACCGGTATCGATCTCAATCCCGTGGCCTGGTTCATCGTAAAAACCGAAGTCGAACCTGTAAATATTGAAGATTTGAAAGCGGCCTTTAAGCGGCTGGAAGAAAGACCTGCCTCAAGCGGAAAAACATTAAAGGAAGAACTCCTGAGTCATTACAAGACCGAGTGCCCCTGCTGCGGAGCAGGGCGAGAAGAAGCCGATATAATCTACACCTTCTGGGTCAAATCAGCCATCTGCACGAATCCCACCTGCCGGAAACCGGTCCCTTTATTTTCGGATTACATCATTGCCATGAAATCACCTACTGTTCGTTATCTTCCGGATTACAAATGTAGTTCCTGCAGCAAGGAATTCGACCTCGATATAGGGAGAGCATCGCTCATCCCTGAAGAAACCCTGATGGTCAACAACCCAAGGGATGCGTCCGGTGACCTAAGAAGCAATAAACGATGGGCTCCTTATAATCCGGTTGAGAAAGATGTGAAGTGCCCGTGGTGCTCTAAGACAATCGTGGTGGGACCGGTCAATACGGTCAAAAAGGAAAAGAAGAAAGTCCCGTTGGCAGTCCTTCTCTGTCCCCATTGCAGCTCCGTTTGGCAATATCGGGGAACACTTCCGGATGAAGCCACCTGCCCGGTATGTTCAAAAACTTATTCACCCCATAAAGGAAACATTTCAGAAAAAGGAAGCTTTATCTGCCCTTCCTGCGGGGTCAAGGATAAAGTCATCAATTCCATTAGGAAACTTCCCGGGGACCAACTTCTTCCAACCACACCTTACGCCATTGAGGGGTACTGCCCTGAATGTGCAGGAGATGGAGGTTTTGAAGAAACTGACCTTTTAGGGAATTCGAAGAATAGAAAGCAGGAAGTTACCCATATTTGCAACATCAAAGACAATAATGGGAAGTTTTTCAAGAAGATTACTCCTTCTGACTTAAAGAGGTATCAGGATGCTGAAAAGAGATGGGAAAAGGAGAAAGGGGATCTTCCGTACCCCAAAAGTGAAATACCGGACGGTCAAGAAACTCATAGACTATTAGAACATCATTTTAGATACTGGCATCAGATGTTTAACCCAAGGCAGTTGCTTTGCCTAAGCACACTCCTCAAGGCCATCGGAGAGGAAGAAGATCAGGTTTTAAAGGAGATGCTATTAAGTGGGTTTAAAAACCTCCTAAATAATATGAGTGACTTCTGTTCTTATATTTGGCAGAGAGATTGTATTCGACAGATTTTTGCAAGGCATGATTTTCAACCAAAATCTACAATATGCGAAAGTAGTGTATGGGGCACATCTATAGGGATGGGCACGTTTTCTTCACTTTTTGAAGCTGTTATTGATGGGAAAGAATTCAATTTCAAACCATTCGATCGAAAAATTTTTGATGATATCAAGAATAAAAACATACAATCAGAAGAAATTATAATCGGGAATAAAAATAACTGTTCTTTGGAATGTAGCAATTCGCAAAATATAAATTGTTCTGAAAAGATGAGCTTCATTATTACTGACCCGCCCTATGCTGGCAATGTCAATTACTCTGAGCTTGCAGACTTTTTCTACGTCTGGCTGCGATTAATTCTTTCTAAAAATTATCCTTGCTTTGCTCCTGAGACCACTCCCAAGGCAGAAGAGATCATCGAAAATCCTACCCGCGGCAAAACAGCTACGGATTATAAAAATGGACTTATTGAAGTATGGAAAAGATGCAATGAAAATCTTGCTGATGGTGGATTGATGGTCTTCACATTTCACCATTCCGAGGGAAGCGCCTGGGAATCACTACTTGAATCTTTATGCAATGCGGGCTTTGTAATCGAAGCCATTTATCCCATCCATAGCGAATCTGAAAGCTCACTGCATCTCATGGACAAACAGGCGATCTCCTATGACCTCATCCATGTCTGCAGGAAAAAACTGAACCAGGGCAACGGAAAACAGCGATCCTGGGCAGGGGTGCGTCAGGAGATACGTCAAAAAGCGCGGGAAGAGATCAAGGTGATAGAATCCGGACGATATGGAAAGGAAAAATTATCACCGCCAGACGTAAATATCATCTTAATAGGGAAATGCCTTGAGTTATACAGCAGGCATTATGGCCAGATTGTCGATTATAAAGGGGAAGTGGTTCCTCTTCAGGAAGCCCTGACTGCCATCCGCATGATGGTGGAGCAGATTGTATCTGCCCAGCGTGCACTCCCATCGGAATTAGAGCACATAGACCCAATCAGCTATGTTTACCTCACCTGCCTATGTGACCGGAAAGAAATCCAGAGCGACGAGGTCCATAAGACAACAAGAGGCATCATGGAGCCGGAGGCGCTCATTAAGGCAGGCGTGATCAGGAAAGGCCGAGCCAAGCGCGGAAGAACTTATGAGGTAAAACTTCCGGACGAAAGATACAAAGAACTTCAGAAAGTTTTTCTTAACACAAGAAAGACCATTGACCAGAAGTTTCTCTTTCCGGAGATGGAAGAGGCCAAATTCGATAGAATACCCCTGGTTGATGCGCTTCAGTATCTAATGGGCCTTGCCGGCACCTCGGAGAATATCGTTCCGTGGTTGAATGAGTTCCGCCCAATCGTTCCGCAGATTCGGGTTTCACTCGAATACATGAGAGAGAAAAACCCCACCTTTCGGGAGCCAATCAGCAAGGTGCTCAGTTTAATCGAGGTGTGAAATGCCTGGCTATAAGATATTAGAAGAGCGTTATCTGAATATTTACAAGGAGGATGGCATTGCTCCCAACGAAATCAAAATCGGCCTTCTCGACTTTCTTCGAGAGATAAGAGGTGGAGCCGAAGGAATACCAAGATTATCTTCCTTTATGGTTATCGGTATTGATGAGGTCTTGTATCTGGCAGAAGATCGGGAGAAGATCTCGCTTGCCATCCACAAAATCCTCCAATCAGCAGCAGCGACCCTTGAGCGAAAGATGGTCGAAGTGCAGATTTCCTGTAAAGGGAAACTCTTTAAGGCTGATTCTTTCTGGCTGGAATACCGGATGGGAAAATACCCCATGGATATTATTTTTGGCACCCCAACCAGACTTGAAATCCGTGGATTTCCTGTCTTCGCCACAGGTTTCAATTTGTCAAGTTGATAGTAGCACGGGCCTCCGGCCTGTGTATAGAAAGCACAGGCCTCCGGCCTGTGTATAGAAAGCACGGGCCTCCGGCCTGTGTATAGAAAGCACGGGCCTCCGGCCTGTGTATAGAAAGCACGGGCCTCCGGCCTGTGTATAGAAAGCACGGGCCTCCGGCCTGTGTATAGAAAGCACAGGCCTCCGGCCTGTGTATAGAAAGCACAGGCCTCCGGCCTGTGTATAGAAAGCACGGGCCTCCGGCCTGTGTATAGAAAGCACAGGCCTCCGGCCTGTGTATAGAAAGCACAGGCCTCCGGCCTGTGTATAGAAAGCACAGGCCAGAGGCCCGTGCTACTTCATAAGAGTCAAACCCATGTCGATAACAAAATCAGTAGCACAGGCTTCCAGCCTGTGTCCTCTTTTAAGATTACGAGAAGAAACTTGCCTCACTGGCAAGAACCTGAAAGGATATACTTCCTTACCTGGCGTTGTGCAAAAGAACAGGGTCTCTCTCCAGAAGAACGCACAATAGTGTTGGAGGCAGTTCGATACTGGGATAATCGTAAATGGATAGTCTATGCCGCTGTCGTCATGCCCACCCATGTACATGCATTGGCTCAGCCTCTTATCCAGAGTAAAGAAGGAACTTTTGATTTGGCTGAGATCTTACATAGCGTTAAAAGTTTTAGCGCCCACCAAATAAACCGGCAAAGAGAAAGACATGGGTCTATTTGGCAGGATGAACGGTTTGATCGCATTGTGCGTGATGAGATGGAATTTAAGGAAAAATGGGAATATATCAGGAATAATCCGGTGAAAACTGGCTTATGCCAAAGTCCGGAAAAGTATCCTTGGCTTTATGAGAGGACCTGATACTACAACACAGGCCAGAGGCCTATGCCACCTTCTTAATGAAGTCTATAAACAATGAATCAACTTGAAAGATTAAGGCCTTTATTAAAAGGTAAAATCAAAAGAAACTTTTCTGGTGGCACAGGCTTCCAGCCTGTGTTTAGAGTGGTGGCACAGGCTTCCAGCCTGTGTTTAGAGTGGTAGCACAGGCTTCCAGCCTGTGTTTAGAGTGGTAGCACAGGCCTCTGGCCTGTGTCATTTGTAATTTGGTGACAAAATGGAGCTCAAGGAGCATACAAAAGTTAAGGTTATCTATCGGCCGGAACTTGGATCAGGAGAGGTGCTCCGGGTAGAGGAACGACATGGGGAATACCTGGTCGATGTCGTCTTTGAGAAAGACGGCAAGAGATTACTTGAGACTTTTCCCCAACATCTCCTGGAACCTGTACCGGATCTCTTACAACGGTTTCAGAAAGGCGAGTCCAACGATCCTTTAGATTTTTTTTTGAAACAGTTGGCCTACCAGTTTCCCCTCGAAAATTCCGGCGGCAAACTCTCTAACAGCAGGACGGACCTTCTTCCCCATCAAATCCTGTTAACGCATCAGGTTGTAAATGCGACGAGACGAAAATTTCTGGTTGCGGATGAAGTTGGTCTTGGAAAGACCATTGAAGTGGGGATGATCATAAGGGAACTTTTATCACGAGGAGACGCAAGGCGGGTATTAATCGTTTGCCCTGCAGGTCTGGTTGAAAACTGGCGAAACGAGATGAGAGACTGCTTCCGGATCTATTTTGACATCTTCGGCCAGGATTTCACCGATGCAAACCCTCTTGCCTGGGAACGGCATAACCTGGCGATCATTTCAATTGATACCATCAAAAAACTCCAGAGATTGGAAAAAATGGCTCCAGGGCCGGATTGGGACCTCATTGTTTTCGATGAGGCTCATCATCTCACAAGAAAAAAATATGGGAAAAAGATCGATATCACACAGAATTATCGGTTGGCAGAGAGGTTAAAGGGAAAGACAAGAGATCTGCTATTTCTTACCGCTACACCTCATCAAGGGAATGCTTACCAGTTCTGGTCATTGATTCAACTCTTAGATGATCAACTCTTTGAAGCGCCTGAAGCCATGCAAGAAAATAGAGGTCTTTTAGGTCGGGTAATGTTCAGGAGAACCAAAAGAGAGGTGACGGATGCCCAGGGGAACCCAATCTTTACGCGGAGGCAGGTCACCACACAGAAGTTCCAGCTTTCCATTCGGGAACAGAGATTTTACGATAAGCTTACCGATTACCTCAAAGAAGGATACGATGCCGCAGGCTTCGGGCAGGATAAAACCACCAAGCAGCAACGGGCCGTAGGGTTTGTCATGGCAACTTTCCAGAAGATCATGTCATCCAGCCCGAGGGCTATCAAACAGGCCCTCCGACGGCGTTTGATTGCGCTTTACGCCAGGAAACAGATGGCCCTGGAAAGCGGATTCCATGGAGGACTGACCAGGGCAGAGGTATCTTCAAAAATCGTGCATTATCAAGAATTAATGCGGAGCGTGGTTGCCGATCTGCTTTCATTCACCAGGGGCAGGATAGATTACATTGAGGCTGATGCTTACATCACAAGCTTGAAACAGCGACTTAAGAAAAGGCCGAAATTTGAAGAAGAAGTGACCCATTGGGCGCTGGATGCCACAGAAAAAGAGGACGAGGTCATCGAAGCTGAAGCCAATATCCCAAACGAGGAAGAAAAGGTAAAGGAACTGATCGACCTAATAGACGACCGTGCGGATAGGAAATTTGATACCTTAATCCGGGCCATCGAACAGTTCCGACAGGAAAACCGGGACGAAAAGATGCTCATATTCACCCAATATCTTGAGACGCTGTATTTTCTCCAGAAGGAATTGGAAAAATATTACCCTCCTGAAAAAATAGCCATTCTAAAAGGAGGCCCTTTGGAGGATAAGATCGCATCGTGTGAATCCTTCTGGGATGAAGACGGCGCTCAATTTCTGCTTTCGACCACAGCCGGGGGAGAGGGCATCAACCTCCAGGTCTGCCGCATTTTATTCAACTACGATTTGCCCTGGAATCCCATGGCCGTGGAACAGCGCATCGGCCGAATTCATCGATATGGCCAGACCGAGACAGCTCAGGTTTATAGTCTTGTAGCTGAAGGAACCATTGAAGAGAAGGTCTATGCGATTCTTGAGGAGAAACTTCTTGAAATCGCCCAAACCATCGGCAAGGTCGACTCGGTAACAGGCGAGGTGACTGAGGATTTTAGATCGGAGATCCTCGGATTTCTCGGCTCTTCGGCAAATTATCAAGACCTCTATAAGGAGGCGCTCGTCAATCGAGACTATAAACGAACCGAAAAAGAGATTTCCGAAGCGATCCTCAAAGCGAAGGAAGCAAGCGAGGCGTTGCGGCAGCTCACCCAGGATCTCTTGACTTTTAATCTGGAACATTACAGAGAACTTGAAGGGAAATTTACCCTGGATGATTTAAGGTGTTTTACGGAAAAGGCAATCTTGAGATTAGGAGGAAGTTTTATACCTTCAGGAGATCTGGTTCAGATTATTGTCCCCCCAGCGCTGAAGAAGTATCCCAATGTGGCCACTCTATATGAAAATGTAACCTTCTCCCGGAAGATATCAACCAGAAAGAAAAATGTTGAGCTGCTTGGGATAGGTCATCCCCTTATAGATGCTTTGATTGATTATTTAAAGAGGGAAGGGATATCCGGAGAAGTCATGAATGTAAAAAATGACGGGATTCCCTCATATTTTGGAGCACGTTATCTATTTACAATCGATTTCGAAGATGGAACCAGAAGAGAACTCTATAAGAAATTTCTGCTCGATGGAGCCGAACTCCCGGAGGACCTGGTTCTACTGCAAGACAATAGGTGGGGGAAGCATTCCCCCTCAAATGCTCTCCCGACTCTTGAAAATAAAAAAGAAATACTCATCAGAAATGAGGAAGCCAAACTTCGTTCAGCTTATGATGGGGTTATCAACATCAGATATAAATGTGTGGGAATACAGGCAATCAATTGACTAACCTCCGGGGTCACGTCTTCAATTGTCAATTGAGGAGATAACAAAAGATTTTACCGATGAAGAGCTGGACTTCATCATCAATTACGACATCAAATACCGCATGGGGGCGAGCGACATTGAGGATGAAGATGGAGCTTGAAGAACCACGAAGGGTGGGTATTCATGAAGAAGTATGGCGTGATGAAGGCATAAGAAATCGTCACTCCAGTGGAGACCGGGGTCCAGACGGGGTGAAACTATTCTGAAAGACTGGATTCCGGCTTTCGCCGGAATGGCGGAGGAAGGAAATCCCACCTGAAAACGACGGGGTTGAGTTGAAAGAATCGCTCGAACCAGGCCAAATTTTTTAGCCGACTTGGGGGGTGCCACTACCCCTCAAGTATCCCCCCAAGTGGATAGGGTGTTTGCCGTTGTCCATGTGAAAGTGGCTGGTCAACCTGTATTTTAAGGCGTGAAGGCCAACATCCAATTTGCGGCCGAAGTTGAAGCGAAAAGGGAAAAAGTGGGGGGAAAAGAACGGAAGGAGAAGTAGCATGACAGATACTGAAAAAGAAATTCTCGACAAATTCAAACGCTTGCTTTCCCAGCGCGTAAGCATCTATAAAATGATCTTATTCGGATCTCGAGCAAGGGGCGACGCCGATCAGTACTCGGATATGGATATCGCAGTCATTCTGAATGAGCCGGTTGAAGAAAAGGATATTGATTATGTCAGTGACTATGCCTGGGAGGCAGGGTTTGAGTACGGCATCGTAGTAGTGCCAGTGGTTTTCACAAGGGAAGAGTGGAAAAACAGTCCGGAACGGTCCTCCCTCCTCGTGCAGGCGGCAGAAATGGAAGGGGTTGCAGTATGAAGAAACAGGAAGACATTTCTACTTTGATAAAATACCGTCTTGAACAAGCGCAGACAGCTCTTGATGACGGAAAATTTCTGTTGGACGGAGAGCGAAGCCCGCAAAGCGTTATAAACCGGGCCTATTACGCCATGTTCTATGCCGTAATCGCTCTCCTGCAGAAGATTGGGAAAGTCCCATCCAAACACACTGGAACCATCAGCCTCTTTGATACCGAGTTTGTAATGAAAGGTATTTTCCCGAAGGAGCTTTCAAGAAACTTGCACAAAGCCTTTGAGTTGCGGCAGGTATTGGATTACAAAACAGTCGAAACGATTTCGCGAGACAAGGCAGGAGAGATCTTGGAGAAGCGGCACAATTTGTGATAGCCGTAAAGGAGCATCTTGAGGACATTACCAGATAAATAGGATCAGGGGTTCCAATTTCTACAGGCGCCGAGGATGAACCAGTTTTATGAGCCCCCATGCTTCAAAGGAAAAACTCTCACCATCGTTAGAGCGGGCGCTCTGCCGGTTACAGTGGACTGCCTCGTCTCCCAATTATGGACCTCATGATCAAGGAATATGAAAAGATGGGTTTTATCTTTTCTGCGCTTCCCCGGTCATGGGGACGAAAGAGACTCCCAACAGGTGCTGGACATGGGTCTTCCCATTTTTTTTGGTGAGAAGGGTGAGGGTTTGAAAATAGGTTGTGCTCCCCAGGGGAATGATCAGCCGCCCGCCTTCTTTTAGTTGTTTGACCAGGGGGGGAGGGATATGGTTGGCTGCACAGGTAACCATGACGGCATCGAAAGGAGCATGCTCTTCCCACCCAAAATAACCATCTCCGTATTTCACCTGAACCTTTTCATACCCCAATTCTTTAAGGCGTTTCGCCGCTATTTTGGTTAGCCCTTCCCGGATCTCCATGGTGTAAACTTGATCGGTGATCTCCGCCAGAACGGCTGCCTGGTATCCTGAACCCGTGCCGATCTCCAGGACCTTCTCCCCGGGCTTAACCTTAAGGATCTGGGTCATCAAGGCCACGATATAAGGCTGGGAGATCGTCTGGCCCTCGCCGATGGGCAGGGGATGGTCGGCATAGGCCTTGCTCCGCGAAGATTTATCGACAAAGAGATGGCGGGGCACCCGGCCCATGATTTCCAGGACCTGCGAGTCAGTGATGTCCCGGCCCTTGAGGTCGCGATCGACCATTCTTTTGCGCGCCGCGATAAGGCCAGGATCTTCCGAAGAAAAAGACTGGTAGGCCGGCAGAAAGAGAAAAATCCAGGTTAGAAAAAGAGAGAGAGCAACTCTTCGCTTTGTTGGCCAAGAAGCATTCAGCATTCACCCTCACCCCGACCCTCTCCCCTTAAGGGAGATGAATGTTTCAAATTAATTGTTTTGCTGAGAGCTGATCGCTGACAACTTTAATAATTTGTAACAGGAGCTTCTTGCAAAAGTCCGTAATTTACCCTTCGACAGGCTCAGGGTGAACGGACTTAGGTTGAAATTATTTAGTTTTTCCGTTCGTGGTGAGCTTGTCGAACCACAAAAAAATACTTTTGCAAGAGGCTCACAGTTTAGCCATTTGAAAAGCTGTCAAATCCCCCTGCATCCCCCTGAAGCTGTGAAAAAATTCAATTTTCGGAGATTGGGGGGTTGAAATTATTGATAAATCTTTCGAAATAATCTTCTTTTCTTCGATTTTTTCACAGCTTCCCTTTTTCAAAGGGGGAAAGGCTGAATCTTTTATCGAATTCCAATAAAAAACCTCTCCTCCCTTTGGAAAAGCCTGCCTGCGGTAGGCAGGGGAGGTGGGGAGGGATTTCTGGGAAGGCCTTTTCAAAACGCTAAATTGTTACAATAATTTTTTCAGGACTTCCGGGAATTTTTTTCGGCCCCCAACCACTGCCGCTGGAACTGCCTGGCCTGGTGCATGAAAGCCTCCAGCCGGGTGAGGGTATTGGTTTCCTCCTGTCCATCGTAAGCCATGTTCAAGAAGGGAATGTCCTTGTGGCCTTCGCGGTATCGTTTCATCACCGCGCCTACGATGGTTCCGGGCATGCAGGTAAAAGGCATTACATTGACCAGGCCAGAAACGCCTTTCTTCACATAATCACCGCATTTACCTACGGATAGAACGGCTTCCCCCTCAAACGAGTCATCCAGATAAGTTTTGGCCTCTCGCAGGGTTTCCGGAATGGATGGTTCGGGATGGTTGATCAGGCTTCCGTCAAAGACGTGGTCTAACTTATGCTCGTCGCGCTTTTGCACCAGCTCGGTAATGTAGGTGCGCCAGAAAGTGCCGTAACGTTTGTTCCTCAGGCTGTACCTTTGGGAAGTAAAATTAAGATAGAGAAACCATTCGGAAATCGGAGGCAGCCAGACTTCAGCGCCAAGTTTTTCCAATTCCAGGACGATGAATTCGTTGCTGAAGGCGTTGGAGCGGATGTAGATTTCTCCGACGATGCCAATCCGCGGCTTTGATCCCGGGTTGATCTGTTCAATCCTGTCGAAATTTCTCCTGGCTTCTTTAAGGGCATGGATCAGACCATCCAGGCAGGTTCTCGGGTCATCCTTGCTGTCCCGAATTATTTCGTAGGCCTTTTTCAATGACTGGCGGAATACTTTATCTGTATCACCGGCATGGACCTCATAGGGACGGGTTTCCCGAAGCTTCTTGTCCAGAAGATCCATGGCTACCATCCCCTGCCAGGCCAGGCGGGTGAAATTCTTGCCCAGCATGCCCAGGTCCTTGTACAAATGTTCGTCCTGGGTGGGGGAATAGATGGGCACATCAGGATATCCCAGGTCGTCGAGGATCAGGCGGTGGAGGCGGTGGTATTGTCCGAAACGGCACGGGCCATTTCCAGAGGGCATAAAAAAGGCCACCTTATTGCGGTCAAAGTCCGGACTCTTGATTACCCGCACCATATCGCCCGTGGTCAAGATGCAGGGGTAACATTCTTTTCCGGAAGTATATTTCCGGCCCCAGGAGATCGTCTCCTGGTTAGGCACGGGAGTGAGGTCAGCATCGATGCCGCAGGCCTGGAAAGCTCCCACCAAGGCGAGCGCTTGTTCGGCCATGTAGGGGACGTACACCTTGCGATGATCGGCATCCTTGGTCATGACGATAGTCTTCGGTTTGCGCTCTTCTTTCATCCGGCCATCCTGAACATTCTTCAGGCTGTCCAGGAAAGCCTCCAGGCGGGTGATGGCCCCTACGTCTGCGCTGTGCTCATCCACCTCGATCTGCAGGTAGGGTTTGCCCCGCATTTTTTCTTTGAAAAAATGGAGGATGAAAGAGTCCGGACCACAGGCGAAGTTGGTGAGGTATATGGCGTGGAGTCGGGGGTTGCTATGCACAAGGTGGGCCGCGCTGTAGATCTTCTGCCCGTATTTCCAGTACATGTCCTGCCAGTCTTCCAGCAGGTCCACATCATCCAGGGGAAGGAGATCCATAGGGATGGCGACGACCCCGAGGTCCCGGAGCTTTTGCGGGAGCCCTAAGTTCATTCCCGGGTCGCAGCCGTTATAAGGCCGGCTGATTATGACCATGGCCCGGTCTCCTTCCTTCAGGCTCTGCAGGATTTCTTTTCCCCGGCGCTTCAGAGAAGCATTAAAGCTGGCCTGGGCAATCTGCGCTTTCTCAATCGCCTCCCGGACGTCATCGGCGTCTTTACCCAGGTTCCGGCACATCTTCACCAGGGCCCGTTCCAGGTTCTTCCGCTCCCAGCCGAAGTGGATAACTGGGCTTAGTAGTTTCACTCCCTGGGATTTGAAATCGATGGCCGATTGAACAGCGTAGGGGAAGGCCTGAACGTAGGGACAGGCAAAAGACCGATCCAGGGAAGGATGGCTTAAGGGCATGTTGATGATGCTGGGCAAGAAGATGGTTTCCACGCCCTTATCGATCAGGTCCAGAAGATGGCCATGAGCGACCTTGATGGGGAAACAGGTTTCGGCCACGACCTTCTCCACCCCTTTATGAATGAGCCGCTTGTTAGTTCTTTCCGAGAAGACCAGGCGAAATCCCAGGGAAGAGAAGAACGTTTTCCAGAAGGGCATGATCTCCTGGAGGTATAGCAGGCGGGGAATTCCGATGGCCGGCGCATCCTCGGCTGGAGGTTTCTCCTCCACATAAGAGGCCATCAAAGCCTCTTCGCGTTCGGCAAAGAGGTCGGGCAGGTCATCCGGCCGTTTGCGCGTCCGGTCCACGTCGTATTTTTCGCAGCGGCTGCCATAGAACAGGGGTTTTTCGCCCTGGACCGTTACTTTACGGATCTCGCAATGGTTGGGGCATTCCTTACACTCAAAAGAGGTAAGCTCATAGGGCCGACTGCTTAAGTCCCATCCTTTAAAGTTGGACTTGCCAGATTTATTTTCTTCCATGGCCAATAGGGCGCAGCCAATGGCCCCGGTCACCTCGTTGTGTTCAGGCACGGTAATTTTTTTGCCGGTCACCTTTTCAAAAGCGGCTACCACGCCTTTGTTGAAGGCTGTCCCGCCCTGAAAGAAAATGTTATTGCCCACCCGCTTGTCCCCCACTACCTTGTTCAGATAATTGAGGACAATTGAATAGGAGAGGCCCGCTACCAGGTCATCGCGCTTGGCCCCCTTTTGCTGATGGTGGACGAGGTCTGATTCCATGAAGACCGTGCAGCGCTCTCCCAGGGAGATCGGAGATGGGGATCTCAGGGCTAATGTGCCGAACTCTTCTTTGATGGAAAGCCCTAATTTTTCAGCCTGCTCCTCCAGAAACGAGCCGGTCCCGGCAGCGCAGACTTTATTCATCTCAAAGTCCACGATGGCTCCTCGTTCTAAGGAGATGTACTTGGAGTCCTGGCCGCCGATCTCGAAGATGGTATCTACGTTCGGGTCAATATGGGCCGCAGCCGTGGCCTGAGCGGTAATTTCATTGCGGATGACGTCCGCGCCCACGAAGTCGCCGGTGAGGTATCGGCCAGAACCTGTGGTGCATACCCCTTTGATCTCCACTAAGTGGCCGACTTCATCACCAACCTCTTGCAAGCCCTGGCGGATGGCTTCTATGGGCCGGCCAGCGGTCATCAGGTAACGCTTGGAAAGAACTTTTTTGTTTTCATCCAGGACCACTACGTTCGTGGAGATGGAACCCACGTCGATGCCTAAGTAAGCCTTGATTTTCTTATCTGCGAATGTCCCCTTAAGAGGCTGCCAGGTGATTTCTTGCTGATGGCGGTCTGACAGGGAAAGAGGTTCCAGAGTAACGTCCGGCGCGACCATACGGCTGACATATTCCCTAAGACGGTCCAGCCCTGCGAATTTTTTCCATTTATCCGGGCTTTCCATAGTGAGAAAAGCCGCGCCGATCGCTCCCATGGAAGCAGAATATTTGGGGATGATGAACTCGCCTTCCCTTAATTCCAGGACGTCGAAAAAGGCCTGGCGCATGCCGGCATTGGCCGCCACGCCTCCCTGAAAAGAGATGGGCCGGCTAAAAGTCTTTCCCTTGCCGATGTTCGACCTGAAATTTCGGGCCAGGGCATAACAAAGGCCGGCGACGATGTCGTAATCCGAAGTGGCCCCCTGCTGCAGATGGATCATGTCGGTTTTGGCAAAGACGCTACACCTGCCGGCAATGCGCGGAGGGGTTTTGGATTTCAGGGCCAGGTTGCTGAATTCTTCTATGGTCAGAAGCAGACGGTTGGCCTGTTGATCCAGGAAGGAGCCAGTTCCGGCCGCACAGATGGTATTCATGGAAAAATCCAGGATTTTATATTCGCCGTTTTGGGGATCGCTTTCCACGAGGATAAGCTTGGAATCTTCTCCGCCCATCTCGATGATGGTTTTTACTTGAGGATAGAAATAAGTCGTGGACTTGCTCTGGGCTATGATTTCGTTGACAAACTCGGCCTTAAGAAGCTCGGCAATGAGTTTGCCCGCAGTCCCGGTGACCGATACACTCTGAATCCGTTCCGCGGGGATTCGGGAGAGGATCTCCGTTAGGATGGCCAGGACCGTTTCCAATGGCTGCCCTTTGATGCGGGTGTAGTGTTCTTCAATTACGTTTTTTCCATCATTAACCAGGACGGTGTTCGCGCTAACCGATCCAACGTCCAATCCTAAATGAAGCCCTTCTTTATTCATCAGAACTCCAAACCTCCGTCGTAATAAAAATCAGTTGGGGAATTGCCCCCCCGAGGGAAAAAGCGCCAGAAAATTTAGAGATTTCAAAATATAGACCTTTCTCCCCAACCCCAATGATATATATCATATAAAGGTTTAGGATGGAAAGGTCAAGAGGGAAGTGAATTTTCTGAAATCCCGCCATAAGGACGACAGGAGGGGGTTGTTTTTTTCACATTGGGTTGACCAAGAGGGGTAAATTTAATAGGACGCAGATTTACGCAGATAACCGCAGATAATTATTTTCTTTTTAGTTTATCCTGATAATCTGTGGACATCCGTGTCCAAAAAGGAAATTCCTATGAGCCTCTTGCAAAAGTATTTTTTTGTGGTTCGACAAGCTCACCACGAACGGAAAAACTAAATAATTTCAACCTAAGCCCGTTCACCCTGAGCCTGTCGAAGGGTAAATTACGGATTTTTGCAAGAAGCTCCCTATATAATTGAATTAAGGAATGCGGCTGCCAACAGATATGCGGATACTTTTGCGGCTTGGCAGGACGCGAAGGTTATCAGGGTTTAATAATTTTCTCGGCCCATGACTTCCGGGGAAATCCACTCGCGCCTGATTTTTCGCCGCCGATCTTTTGGAAAATGAAGGATAACCTTTGTCCCTCTCCCCGGCCGGCTTTTCACCCGGATTTTTCCTCCTTGCTCCTCCACCGCCCTCCGCACAAAGGTCAACCCCAACCCCACCCTATCGGGACAGGTGGAAAAAAAAGGATCGAAGATCAGGTTCAGGTTTTTCAAGGGAATTCCCTGCCCGCGGTCAGAAACCGACACCTCTATATTCTCCCCGTCGTCCCAAAGAGCCACTTCTATAAATTCCTTTTTCTTCCTTTTCGGATTCAGGGTGATGGCCCATAGGCTATTCTGCAAAATATGGGCAAGAATGCTGGCCATCAAATCCCGGTCAAAAAATAATTGCCCATTCCCGGCGAACTCATCAGTGTTTAAATGTATGACAATTCCCTGTTCCTTCGTTTCTTTGGCAAAATTTCGCAGAACCGCTTCCACCGCTTCCTGAATGTTCTCTCTTTTATATACAGGCCGGGGAATGCGGACATATTCCTCCACCCTTTGCAGAATCGTCTCCAGCCTCCCTGTCTCCTTAAGAATCTGGTTAACGTAAGACTGGCTTTGGAGGGAGGAAGGCGCAATTTTCAAAAGACGCTGGGAATATCCCCCTATCGAGGCAATCGGGTTGCGAAATTGATGGGCAATCTCTCCCATCATTCTACCCAACCCCGCCCACCGTTCTGCTTCCAGCTTCTCCCTTTCCACCTTCTTCAGCCGCTGAATCTCCTGGAAGGAAAAAGATAAAAAAACTTCTCCCCTCTCTTTAAAAGCAGAAGTAAACAATTGAACGAAGATTTTCTTCCCGCCCTTCTGCCTTAAAAGAGCTTCGCCGTCAAAACCCTTCTTGTATCGAGTGAGAAAGATTATGTTGGGCAGAAAATAGATATGATCTTCTTCCAGGAACAGAATTCTCAGCCGTTTCCCTTCCATTTCACCGGGCGCATAGCCGAAAAAGGACTCCGCTCTGCGGTTGGCGTAAAGAATTTGGGAGTGGACATCGGTGAGCAGGAATGTCGCTGGGATCGAATTGAGAAGGCGCTGACTGCTTTTGAGAATCTCCGGCATAATCATTCCTCCCCTCTTCCTAAATATTTCTGCCCTTTATGAAGGGACTCTATTAACCCGGTTGGGGGAAATGCCTGTAATGATAGCTCTATCTTATTCCACAACCTACAAAAGTCAAGTAGGAGCTTCTTCCTGCCACCCCCGAATTTTTCGGAGCTCTTCATTTTTTTCTTGACAAGTGTTTCGTGTTGCATTACGCTAAACAAGCATGAAAGAAAAAACCTTCGGCCAGCTCATCCGGGAGCTTAGAATCAATCACCAAGAATACAGCAGCCTGCGGGAATTTGCCCGCAAGGTGGGATTGTCCCCTGCCTACCTCAGCCGTATCGAAAATGAAAAGGAGCCCCCGCCATCGGAATCCATTATCGAAAGAATGGCGGAAGCTTTGGGCATAGATAAATATGAGCTTTTTAGTCATGCGGGAAAAATTCCAACCGAGTTTTTGGAAACCTTCCAGAAAAATCCCAAGAGTGTCGCGTCTTTTATGAGAAGAGCCCAGGAGTGCGGCATAGAAACAGATAAGGATTGGAAGAGCATTGAAGAGGCTATTCCCAAGATGAAGAGGAAAATAAAATGATCCTTGACACGGTTAAAGTTCCCTGGCTTCCCCAAACCCAGATTGAAAATGCGGCCAATGATCTTCTTCGCCATTGGGCAAACTTCAGTGGTCGGGAAATTATTCCTCCCATCCCGGTCGAGGCCATTGTAGAGAAATATCTCGGCATCACCCTTGAGTATGACAAGCTCGAAAACCTGCTCGGCATCCCTGATGTCCTCGGCGCCACGTGGGTTGAAGAAAAGCGGATGGTTATAAACAGTTCCCTTCTCGATGGCCGGCAAGGAAGATTCACCTTTACTTGCGGGCACGAGGTTGGCCATTGGGTTCTTCATCGGAAATATCTTTTTAAGCAGACGGCGCATTCCCCTGATGCAGTGACTAAAAAAAATCCGCCGGTTGTATGCCGGGTATCTGCTGCAAAAACAAGGGGAGAATGGCAGGCCGATTATTTTAGCGCCTCTTTAATCATGCCCGGGCCAACGGTTCGGGAAGCATTTCATAAAGTGTTTGGGGGGGATCCGCTGGTTATCTTCAACCGGAATAGCTGCTTTGGAAGAAATAACCCCCTGGCGCTTGACCCCTCACTGGATACAGCTCATCAAATTGCCAAAAATGTTATTGATGCCGGGCAATTTCAAAATGTTTCCAAAGAGGCCATGGCCTATCGTCTTGAGGACCTCGGCTTGCTGGTAAACGAAACCGGATTATCTCTTTCTTCGAGTTTCCAAGCAAAAAAACCTTTCTGCAAAAATTCCCGAGAAAGAAAGCCAAAAAGCAGCAATACTTAAAAGCCAGGCTGGATGCTTTTCAGAAGGGTATTTTGCGTCGCCAATGTTTAACGTTGCATAACAGTTAACGAAAGGAAAGGAAAGGAAAGCGATGGACGAGGAAAGTTTAGAAATCTATATCACTGAAGATGGGAACATGATGCTCTATCCAGCCCTTCTCTTAAATCAAGACATTGCCGAAGAAATGGGGGATCTCCATTTTGATTTCACCCCCTTTTGCGGCTGATATTCCAAAAGTGGATTGCTTACATGAAAACCCCTTTTAACCTCAACGCTCACTTAAATTGACCCACTTATGCTCAATAGAATTGACCCACCCTAAAAGTGTATTATTGCGCGCGCAATATGAGAATATTTTCACTCAACTATCTGATTTTTAAGCATTGTGGCTATACCTATGCTTATATAACCTGAAGTACTCCTGCCTGGGTTATTTTTCCTTAGCATAAGTGGGTCAATTCCTATGAGTGTCAAAGTGAAGTCGTTCCGCAAATTTGGCAGTATTCAAGGAAGTATTACGCCCGCCCCCTAATGGAGGTGGAAGCTGAAATCCAGGAAGCATGGATCGGGAAAAAGGAGAAGGAAGCGAAAAAAGAAATTCAGGATAAATTGTTTGATGAAGAAGATAGGGAAGAAGAGGAAAAAGGAGACGAAAAAGAAGACGAAAGATCCGCTTCTTGAGGATCAATGAAGGGAATTTGTGAAAAACAAAAGTATAAGCCAGCCCCCAGAAAAAGGAAAACGATGGCCAAAGTCAAATGCGCTATATGCGATAAAGAGACGGATTCCGGAAACTTGGGCGTGAAATATTGCCCCAAATGCGGCCTGTGGTTCTGGTACGATCATGCCGGCCCCGGAAGGACTCAATGCCCTAAATGCAAATCGTATTCTTTGAAATGAAAACCAACTCCAGTTAAATCATAGGATAAGAAAGGATATTCCCCAAACGATTGCCACGCCTCTGTCAATGAACATCATAGGGATATATTCTCACGGTTCGATTCTCTTCAGTTCCTTTACTCTGGAAATGTGCTTTATATCAAACGAATATATTTCCGTAACCTTCATTTTATCCATTACCGCGGCAATGTACCCATCTATGAAATCAATATTCAATGATTCATAGTAATCCAGGGCACGGCCGACCAACTCCGCATTCGTAACCTCAATTCCTGGAGTTGCGAGAATGCCTTTGACCATGGGAGTGATTTCGGCATTCTTTAAACCATAGGCAGATTCCAGAACCCAGATAACCTCAGCGATCACCAAATCTGCCGTTACCAGCCGGATTTTCCCGCTCGTCGCCTGTTTGAGAAGCTTCTCCACCCAATCAGCCTTTTCCGGGTCATCATTAACCAGGTAACGGATAAAAAGGTTCGTGTCCATAAAAAAGGTTTTCATTGCATTTCCTCGATAACCCGTCTGCCTACGGAAGTCTTAGCTTTTTTCCGCTCCTTCTCAAAACCGCCGACACCCAACTTCCGGACAGCTCCGCGGAATTCTCTCAGGGTCCTGACCGGGACGATGGTAATAATCTCCCCATTTTGCATAAACTCAACCCGGTCACTGGGTCTTATCCGCATGGCATCGCGGATCTTTTTGGGGATGGTTACTTGCCCCTTAGTAGTAACGGTGGATAGCATTTTTCCCCCCTTTGAATCTTTTTCTTACCCTTCATTTTAGGTAAGAAATATGCGATAGTCAATAAAAAATAACTTTCTCTGTTTACGCTCCGATCCGGAAGGTTAGGGAGCGGGCAAAGGGATTTCGCGGAATCATAAAACTCTCCGATATTTCAAAGATGCGGATTTCATAAGTTATACCTACCACTCTCCCCCCACCTTCGAAGCATTGAATGTTTTGATCAACGTCCCACGCGGCAAATTCACTCAGAAACGATTTTTGCGGGTTCTGCAAAAGAGCATAAAGCAATGGGCAAACAGACAGTAAAAAATTTGCTTGACAATTTTACGATCTAATCGTAAATTAGCATTATGAAAAAGAGGCAGATAGAATCCTACCTGCTACGGGACGCTCGCTATTATCCTGTCTTAACCCTTACCGGGCCGCGGCAGTCCGGAAAAACAACTCTGGCCCGCGCAACTTTTGCCTCCTATAGCTATGTCACCCTGGAAACGATCGATCAGAGGCGCTTCGCTCGGGAAGATCCCCGCGGGTTCCTGGCCCAGTTCAGCGGTCCCCTGATCATCGACGAGATCCAGCATGCACCCGACCTGCTTTCCTACATTCAGGTGGCGGTTGACGAGAACCCTACACCCGGCCGGTTTATTCTAACGGGATCCCATAACTTCCTTCTCATGAGCCGGGTATCCCAGACGCTGGCTGGACGCTGCGGCATCCTCAACCTTATGCCATTCTCACGGGCGGAACTGGAGGACCAGGAACAGCCTGATCCGGTCTCGCCCGCCGCGCTCTTCGGCAATCGGACAACGCATCTTGACCTGTGGCCGACCCTGCGCACGGGGTTCTACCCGCGGATCCACGACCGCGGAATACCCCCCGAGGTCTGGCTTCCCGACTATCTCCAGACCTACCTCGAGCGCGATGTGCGGAGTCTATCGAACATCGGGAACCTGGAGAATTTTGAACGCTTCCTGGCGCTTTGCGCCGGCCGATCCGCGCAGCTTCTCAACTATTCGGGCCTGGCCTCGGACTGCGGCGTCTCCGTGGACACGGCGCGTCGCTGGGTCTCCGTGTTGAAGACAAGCTTCATTGTGTTCTTGCTTACTCCCCACTATCGAAACTTCAACAAGCGGGCGGTTAAAAGTCCTAAGCTGTTCTTCCACGATACCGGCCTGCTTTGCCAGCTTCTCGGCATCCGAGATGCCGGCCAGGTCGTGTCGCATCCGCTCCGAGGGGCCATCTTCGAGAACTATGTGGTCGCAGAGATCGTAAAATCCTATCTCCACCACCGCCGCACGCCCCCTCTGTTCTTCTGGCGCGACAGGACAGGGCATGAGATCGACCTCCTGATTGAGGAATCCGGGCTTCTCTATCCCGTGGAGATCAAATCGAGCCTGACCATGTCCCCGGACATGCTCGACGGCCTTCTCTGGTGGACAAAACTCGCCGGGCTTTCACCGGAAAATGCAACCCTCGTGTACGGAGGCAGCGAGGCTTTTACCCGCAAAGGCGTCACAGTCCGTCCCTGGTATGCCATTTAGCGCCCAGGCGCTCACTCGCCCCTTGTTTTTCCCGGGGACCGTTTCTCCCTGATTGCCCGTCTTTTAACCAAATTCGCTCACCAACATTCCTCCGGAATAGAACCCTGCCTGGCCTCCCTTCTTTCCGTTAAATGAAAAACCGCAGTTTGAAACCCGAGCTTTTTTGGCCGATTTTATCAATCTGTTTCTAAAATGCGAAATTGGGCACGTACCGCACGGCTCTTCCCCTCACACGTCCTAAGCGATACCTTATTACCGATGGCTGACCCTTTTTTCACACAAATATAAATCGCTTAGTCAACAGTGCAGGTTTGACCCCTTTCTCTTGGGGGAAATCAACAGGCGTGATTTGAAAAACGATTTCTACGGGCAGATAGAAGTAAGGGGAGGGGTATGCTTGGAGCAATTGCTCCGAAAGGAACAATTACCGGACAGGATAAAATAAAGATGGCTCTTCTCCCAAAAGTGAGCGCTTAAATAAGCCAAGTAATGACGGCGTGTTCCATGAAAAAAGGCTTTACCGTAATTATCCCCTCCCTTGGCGGGAGGGGATAAAGGGGAGGGGGAATCTGGATTCATTATTCACCCCCACCCCAACCCTCCCCCATCAAGGGGAAGGAATATCTGCTATGGCTTTGGTCTTCATTGACTTTTTTGATGAAATATAACTTATTGATATTTTGACCATTTAATCCAGTACACTTTTGGGAGAAGAACCATAAAGATAATATTCTGTTTATCATCCATAAACATTGCTACCCAAAATACTGGGTTGCTTTGTTCCCCTTGAAACGATAAAATTAGCTATGTTCAAGGGTTAGGGTATTGTGAGGAGGCCCGGCAAGGGGCAACCAATCTGGTTTTGGAAACTTGATTAAAATTAGGTCTGATAAAAAAAGCATGATGAGAAAAAGGGGAAAGGATACCTTCATTCGAATCAAGGAGGTGTTTATGGATGAGAATAAATTATTAGAAAGAATTACTGTCAATCCGAAAATCTTCGGTGGAAAGCCGATCATTCGCGGGCGCCGCCTTGCGGTGGAGCATATTTTGGGGATGCTTGCGGCAGGGGATACTCCCAAGACGGTTTTGAAAGGATATCCCTGGCTGGAGATGGAAGATATACAGGCTTGCTTGGTGTATGCTCGCAGGATGGTCAGCCATGAAAGGGTGGAGCCTCTTTTCGTTGGAACAGGCGCATGAAAATCCTCCTGGATACGTGCGTATGGGGTGGCCCAGGAATTACGAGCCGCCGGTCATGAAGTAGTATGGGCAGGAGATTGAAAGGAAGACCCTGGGGATGATGAAATCCTTAAACGGGCCCATAAGGAAGGACGGGTTCTGGTGACTTTGGACAAGGACTTTGGCGAATTAGCTATTGTCCATGAGAGACCGCATTCTGGGATTATCCGCCTGGTAAATCTTGCCTCCAGACAACAAGCCTCCATCTGTCTGAAGGCCATAGAGCTTCATGAGAATGATTTGAAATCCGGCGCTATTATTACCGCTGAACAGAATCGGCTTAGAATCCGCATGGTGGATAATCAGGAAGAATGAGGAAGATGGTTCCTGAAAAGCGTATTCCTACCCACCCCGGCGAAATCCTTGCGGAGGAGTTCCTCAAACCTTTTGGGATTCCCCAGGTGGCCTTCGCTGCCCATATCGGGGTACCTGTAAAGCGGATCAATGAGTTGGTGCGCGGAAAGCGTGGGGTTACTCCTGAAACAGCTTAGCTATTATCCCAGGCCCTAAAAACGACGCCCGAGTTTTGGCTGAACCTGCAAATGACGTTTGATCTGGCCCAAAATCGGCCTCGCCGTGAGGTTCAGGCATTGAAGCTGGCGGTTAGCTGCAAAAATAGACAATGTTGTGTGCGGCCAGCTGGTGTTTTTAGCTTTTTTCCGCCCTTTCTCAAAGCCCTCAATGTTCTTCTTCTAAAGAGCTTCCCGGAAATCTTTCAGGGTTCTTTTTAATTATTGTACTGCGAATCCCCAAATACCATTGCGGCAATTATATCCATGCGAATAATCTTTATTTTTTTGGGGCGGAGAGATTGTTTCAATGCTGTTCCCGCTGCCGCACCAAGTTTACAAATTGAACCATCAACGGGTAAAAATAGGCCTTCTGCTCTAACTTCTTTAATGTCCTTCTTTTCTAAATGAATGATCATATTTTCTTTTCCTTAAGAGAAACGGTTCCCTGATTTCAATCATATCTATGGGCCGCTGTTTTGATAGAGGAACCCTTGGCTGCACCCCGGCATGGCAGAAAAAATACTGTTCCGTCTCCCAGGAAAGAGGCGTGTTCATGTAGAATTCCTGATGGACTTTCAGAAAATGACCCGCCCTTTTATAGCTTGCCAGGGTTTGGTCCCCCCCGTTCATCTTCAACCAGTTCGAAAATCTCCCGTGAATATCGCCTATTGCAATTAGCCTGCTCATGATCATCCTTTCGGATTGCTTTTAATAAAATGCCCTTTATCATCATCGGCAGAAATTAATATCAAAATCGGCAACCAAAGAATTCTTCAATGACATCGAATATCGAAATAAAAGCTTTTTTGCCAGACCCATCCCGAGTCAGGCAGATAGCCGAGCAGATTGGTGAGGATAAGGGGGGCATTCTTCAGGAGGACACTTTTTTTACTTCCCAGCGAGGCCGTCTCAAGCTCCGTCGCTTCTCCGCCACGCAGGGGGAGCTGATATATTACGAAAGACCGGATAAACCTGGCCCAAAACAATCCCATTATGTTTTTTCTACGACCGATGATCCTGATGGGCTCAAAAAGGTTCTCCAAGAAGCCCTTGAAATTGAGGGAATCGTCCGAAATAAAAGACATCTTTTCCTGGTTGGGCAGACCAGAATTCACCTCGATGAGGTAGAGGGCCTCGGAAGTCTCCTTGAACTGGAGGTCGTCCTCCAAGAAGGACAACAACCGGAAGAAGGCACGGCAATCGCGACCGCGCTAATGGAGAAGCTCGGAGTGAAAAGGACTTGGTCGCCGGAGCATACATAGATTTGATCAGCCAGAATTCACATCAGAGAATGGGCATAAGCAAATAAGAATTGAGAAAAGGTTTGCTCTGAAGGTCTCACACGCGAAAGATTCTGAGCGGGCAAATGGCAGCTAGGCGGTCAAAATCGGCATCATGATGGAGTAAAGTCAATTTGTGCTCGATGGCGGTTTGGGCTATCAGGCAATCTATCGTTTTACGAATAGTAATACCTTCTTTACGGCATCTTCGATAAATTTGAGCGGCTTTCACATAAGAATCAAGTCTGCTTAAAGAAAAAATTGGGAACTGCAGAAGGCGTTGTCGCGCCATTTCAAAATCTTCATCTCGTTTAAACCCTTGCAAAACCTCTGTCAGGATATATTCAGAAATGCCAATATCCTCCTCTCCTTCGATTAGCCTTTCAAGCCAACGGCAAGGAGCAGTGTCTATTCCATTGAAGAATTGAATCCAGACGGAAGTGTCAACCAATATCACCAAAACGAGACCCCCTCATTTCCTCCAAACTCCCCTCCCAATGCAGCTTTCCCTTAAGCAGCAGGATCTTCTTTCTCTCTCGGCGTCTAATCAACTCCCGTAGGGCAAAGTCTACGACCCCTTTTTTGGTTCGAATTCCAGTATGTTTCATTCCTTGTCTGATTAATTTGTCATCAATTACGATGTTCGTTCTCATGGGCCACCCCCTAACCTAATACACCCTTTACCACAATAAAATGTGTATGTCGAGGAACGTTTGTCCAAACCCGAAGTGGATAGCATTAAAAACCCCAACCCGGCCTAACCGGAACTAAACCGGAATTTGCTTCAAATCCCCCCCAACCCCTCCGCCTCAGGCGGACTAAAGGAGAGAGAAGAGGGATTTCTGAAATTTATTACCATTTTACGCAAGACTTCGTTTTTTCGGGAAAAATATGGCCTGTGATATTTTCTATGATATTAGATATCCCAGATACAAACCGGCCCCAGAACCTATTTTGAAAGTTGTTCCTCCGAATGCAGAACAGATCCCCATAGATGACTTTGATTTGTCTCCCCGGAATATTCGGGCTGGGATGTTAATCCAAGTCAATCTCATAAGTTAAGAAGGATGCGAAGGCAATCCTCCACTACATCCAGAGTATTCCGGGTAACTTGTCCCAATCTTCGGACAAGCCGCTCTCTGGATACAGACCGGATGTCTTCACATTTTATAAAACTGCGCTTGGTCAACCCACCTTCCGCAGCCTTGATTTCAACGTGCAAGGGTATGCCTTTTTCTTTAGTTGTGATTGGGATAACGATAACAAGCCCCGCTGGCCCTTTATTGAACAGGTCAACAGAAACCACGAGGCCGGGTCTTCCGCCTCCTTGCTCATGCCCTCGAGTTGGATTTAAATCGACAAGCCAAATTTCTCCACGAACGGGATTATCCATTTCTAATCGTCCTCTTGACCATCAATCAATGTAGAGTCCCATTCTTTCCGCTCTGCCAGCTCCTCTTTCCATTCCTTGGGGTCATTTCGCAAAGCTGCATAGGCGGCGTTGGCCTCGTGAAGGAAACGCTGGCGGCGATATTCTTCGATAGCCGCCTCGAGAATGGCCTGCATTGGTTTTCCTTCTGTAGAGGCAATTTTCCGAAGAATATTATGAGATTTTTGATTAATTCTCACCGTACCTGTTGGCATTCTTCTCCCTCCATTCGGACGATAATTCAGTATACAAAATAATTTACCAATTTGTCAATGAAGGAATTAGGTCCGTATTTAACCGGGCCGTTTTAATCGGGTTGGGATCGAGATAATCCACTGATTTGATAATTGATGATCTCCTAAAAAATTACTTATTACCCTTCGACAGGCTCAGGTGAACGGTGTAACCTATTGATATTACATTCGCGCTGACCTTGTCGAAGCATGAATGACATACGGAATATGACTTTTTACGAGTTCATCATAATTGATGGCTTCGTAAAAAGTCCCTTTTGTCACATTTTCGTCATTCCCGCGAAGGCGGGAATCCAGTGAATTCAACTAGTTCTGTCCCGCCTATGTCGGGAAAGAAGGCATTGAATACCTCTCCGAGCGGGACTGGATTCCTGCTTCCGCAGGAATGACGACATAAGGCAGAAAAGGGGTTTTTCAGCAAACTGTTAAGAATTTAATTGAACGCTCCGTGTGATGGATTGCCCGGGGTAGCTACGCCACAGGCAAGAATGAAACAACATAGGGTTCCAGTCCAGCGGCGTGATAATCGGTGAATCGCCTAAGAAGATTGGCAATACGGGCGAATTGATCGCCCGGGATGGTGTGTGGAATAATGAGCACACCATGGTGAGGTCGGTGGTCATTGAAGAATTTAATGGAAAGATGAATGAAGTCATCCCGGTTTCTGGTGACCTAGCATCTCTTTCCCCTGGCGGCGAACTCCAATTGTTCGCGATCCGACGTGCCCAGCATGCCCACCTCATGGGCACTTAAGGCATCAATTCCCTTCCGCCGCAGGAGAACTGCAATTTTCGGGCTGAGATCCTCATCCAGGTAGATTTTCATGAGGGAGAATTAAGATAGGGATAGCGCTCCTTAATTTTTCCGTCATTCCATTCTTTGTTTTTCCGGATCTGGCTATCAATTTCTTCAGGGTAGGCCGAGTAATAAGCAAGAGCGGACTGGAGCTGTTCGCCAGTCAACCAGTGATAGGCCTTCTGAAGTCTTTTTAAGTTTTTGCCAACACTGTAAAATGTGGCAATTACTTCCCAGACCTCGATTCCGCTCCCGGCAATGCGGGCTCTTCGGCCATTGACCCCATCGGTGAAAAGAATGCCGGGACACCGCCGGATTTTGATAGCTTCCCTCAAAAGGTCTTTGGTAACGGCTGAAAAATCCATCCCCGTTTCTCTGACCATCCTTTGAATTTCTTTTAAGGTTTCTTCCGGGAGACGAACACTTTTCTGAATACCAGGCATAAAAAGTTCCTTTCTGTTTATCAGGCATTATCCTACAATGAATGACATTGAACGTCAAGTCAAGACTTCCAAAATCGGATTGCCGCATACTTATCTTTGTAATATAATGTGTTTCATTGGTATTTGCTGGTGATATTATCCTAAAAATTGTAAAAGTTGATCTTTTCCCCAACCCTGATCTCGATGACCATCCCCCCGGGTCAATTGTATGCCATCGAATATTGAAATAAAGGCTTTTTTGCCGGATCCATCCCGGATTAAGAAGATTGCTGAGCTGCTCGGTGAGGATAAAGGCGTTACCCTACAAGAAGACACCTTTTTTACTTCAAAGCGAGGGCGTCTCAAGCTCCGTCGCTTCTCCGCCACGCGCGGGGAGCTGATATATTACGAAAGACCGGATAAGCATGGCCCAAAGCAATCGCGTTATGTTTTATGTACGACCAGTGATCCGGACGGGCTTCGACAGGTCCTCGAAAAGGCGCTTGGAATTGAGGGAATCGTCCGAAAGAAAAGACATCTTTTCTTAGTTGGGCAGACCAGAATTCACCTCGATGAGGTGGAAGAGCTTGGAAATTTCCTTGAACTGGAGGTCGTGCTCCGAGATGGACAGCCATCGGAAGATGGTATGGGAATAGCGGCCGACTTATTGGAAAAGCTTGGAGTTAGGCAGGAAGAGCTGATCTCCGGAGCATATATAGATTTGATCAAGCAGAGGAACTCCGGACTCGGTGTCAGGGAATGGTAATAAAGCTATCATCAGTACATCAAGAATGGAGACCTCCCTCTGCTGAAGGACCCGCAGGTTATCATTGCCCGGAAGATTCGGAGAAGGACCGGGTTCATGAAACAGATTTCATTGGCCTTAATCGGGGGTTATGAGTTTGAGTTTTGGGAAATAGGTTCGATAACGCGAAACGTCGCGGGTCAACAGGGAGAATCCGGCAATTACGGCGTGGGCGCCAATAAAGAAATCTGGCAAAGGGGAACGTTTATCGCCTCCTTTTCGGCGGTATTCCCGAAAGCATTTCCCCGCAAGGAACGCCGCCTCCCAGGGGATGGGATCCCGCCTAAAATAGACCGGCGATAATACCTCTTCAATATCTTCGATGCGGTCAAAACAAATCGAAATCTCGGCATAAATAACAGGATTGACCACGAATAAATTTTTTTCCGCATGGGCAGCCAAGGTGTTCGACGACCAGGAAAACCATCTCGAATCCTCTGTAAGGATATCGAGAAGCACATTACTATCGACAAGAATTTCCATCTTCCTTATCCCCGCGTTAGGGCCATAATCTCATCCGTGGTCATGCGAATGGTGCCTTTTCCCCGCAGCCGGGAAATCAAAGCGCTCCCACGGCGGGACTGTTTTCCCTTTTTTTTCAAGCGGACTATATTCCCGTCGATTTCAAATTCCACCTCTGTGTCCGGCAGAAGCCCGATCTTTTTTCTGATTTCCAGAGGGATAGTGACCTGTCCTTTGGACGTAATTCGCATCTTTGCCCTCCTTTCCAATTCTTACTTATCTTATTCTTACTTTAACCGCAAAAAAAGTCAATGGTTTTTGCCGGCGGGCTGGGCTCTGGCCATGGATGCCTTCCCTGATTACACTTCCTAAATTATGACCCAATATTTTCTTTTTGGCAGGCGCTTCCTGGTTTTTTTCCATTTCATCCCTCCATTGATCGGGATAGGATATTAATCCAAGTTAATCTCATAAGTTAAGAAGGATGCGAAGACGATCCTCCACTGCGTCCAGAGTATTCCGGGTAACTTGATTGTATAGGAATTTCCTTTTTTAACTTTAGGCGCTTAGCGCCTCATTGAAACAAACATGTTTGTTAGAAGGAAATGCCTGCCGATAAATCCCCCCTTCCCCCCTTTGCCAAAGGGGGGGTTAGGGGGGATTTCAGGACTTTTCGCTGCCCGTCTGAAGCGGGGCATTTTTTCCGTGGGCAGGCGCGGAAAAAGCATACTCACTTAACTTGTAATTTCATAAGGATTGGCAAGGAAGAGACAGGTAGATGCTGAGTGCCGGCCAAGCGGCGGGAAATATCTTGTACCTATTTTGATGGTCCCGTAAAAAGTCCCAAAAGTGGTCATTGCGAGCGGAGCGAAGCAATCTCGTATTTCGTAAGTGCTTGATTTCATGGGATTGCTTCGTCGCTACGCTCCTCGCAAGGACATGTGGTTGGACTTTTTACGATATCATTGACCCCCTTTTCCGGGTCGAACCTGTTTAACCATTAGATATTGCAGGAGAACTACCCTAAAAGGGCATGCTTTTAAGCTTTAAACCAGCATTTTTGACCCTCAAAATGACCATCTAAGGCTATAAAAATGCCAAGGGCTAATCGCTATTTCCTTCCCGGCTATGTATGGCACATTACCCATCGATGCCACAAAAGAGAATTCCTGTTGAAGTTTGCCCGGGACCAGCGCCGGTGGTTGCAGAGGGTTTTTGAGGTGAAGAAACGGTTCGGGGTTTCGATTCTGAATTATTCTGTGACCCCAAACCATATTCATTTGATCCTGAAGGATGCCAACGGGAGAGATGCCATACCCCAGACGATGCAATTGGTCGCTGGGAGGACGGGACAGGAAGGCTCCTCCGCTTCCTGTCTTTCTTCTAAAGGCCCGCCTCTTTTTTTCAGGTAGGAAAGGGATCCTTTTTCTTTCTATCCTCTTCTTCTTTAATCTTTCTCGCTAGCGCATGCCACAAAGGCACTTTACTTAACCCTCTGACAGGGGCTCTCAGGACGAAATCTTGTTTCCAGGGAGGCATTGGGTCTGCCCTCCTGTTATTTCTGATTTGAACGATGAAGAAAAATTCTCTTGACTATATAGCCCCCGCGTGATATGAGCCATTACAATAGCCATACCAGAAAAAATAAGAAAGGGGGGGGTCGTTTTAAAAAGAACATGTCTTAATGTACATTGAGGTTTTTGCAAATCTCAGAATCTGGCGCTCAATTGTCATTCCGGACAAGCGAAGCCCTGCATCGCATGGTGTATAGGGGGCAGCGCGACCCGGAATCCAGATTTTTCAGGCTGCCCTGGATTCCCGCTGGAGGTTATCCCGCACTTGATGCGGGGCGGGAATGGCGGTGTTCAGGACTTTTGCAAGAGCCTCCATTACTAACTATTTATAAAAGAAAGGAGGAAAACATGGTTAAAAAGAATTTTTTGATTGTCTTGGGTATCCTTTTCCTATCTTTAATTGTTATATCATCCACCTCAACCGCAAATGCCCAAGCTAAAAGATTCCATTTAAAGATGGGATCGACCAGCGTCCGATCCGGGCTTTATGCCAATACAGTTGCTTTGGCCAGCATCGTTAATAAGACTTATCCCGGCGAGATTATCGTAACGGTTGTGGAGTCAGGCGGCTATATCGAGAACTTGGCGAGATTTAAAAAAGGAACCATCCAGGCAGGTCCTGTGAGTACGGGCGCGGCTGCGGCATATTACTTAGGGATTTTAGATTGGGAAGGCAAACCCGATAAAAACCTGAGGGCCCTATGGGGCGGTTATTTCGGCCCCATTCATTTCGTTGCCAGTAAGAAGAGCGGAATTACCACTGTTGAAGGCTTTGCCGGCAGACCGTTTGCCATGAACCCTGGAACAACTTCTGGCTTTCACATAGAATATTTTTTCAAGGCCCTGGGCATCAAGCCCGATTATAAGTTGATGGGTTTGGGAGCCAGTCCTGATGCCATGAAAGCCGGTGTTGTGGAGGGGTGGTATAAGGCTGGCTATAAGGATGCCGCTATTCTTGATATTGAAGCCACGATGGATATTAATATCGTCCCCGTCAGACCGGAACATATAGAAAAGGGTGAAAAAGCCCAGCCAGGATTACACAGCAGTATGACCATCCCCAAAGACCTTTTTAAGGCCGTTAAAGCTGACCAGCTCAGCTATGCTTATGTGCTGAGTGATTTTGTCCATAAGAACGTCCCCGATGAAGTGGTCTATAAAATGGTTAAAGCGGTATGGGATAACCGGGTTGCTCTGGTTGCCCCTTTTGCATCATGGAAAGAAGGGAATTTCGACGATATGGTGGGTAATGCCGTAAAATTTGGCCTGAAGGTTCCTTTCCATGCCGGAGCGGTTAAACTGTATCGGGAGGTGGGTCAAAAGATACCCCCCGAATTAATCCCACCGGAAGTGAAAAAATAATAAAATAATAATTTTAATAAGGAGGGTAAACCGATGCCAGATGCAAAATACTCTTATCTTCGTTTAGGAATTGTTTTGGTTTGCTGCCTTATCATGGTATCTGTATTTGCCTGTGCCCCCAAAGCACCTAAGGAAAGAGCGGCAACCCTCATTATTGAGCCCGCCAAAGGCAAAGCTGGGGCGATGATAAAAATTAAGGGTTCCAACTTCCTGCACGGTGAAGCGGTGGAGGTCATTTTGACCGTTGGGGACATCCACCACAGTCTGGGAACAGAGAAGGTTGACGAGATTATTGCCGATAAGAATGGCGCCTTTGAAGTTAGTTCTGGAATTCCGGTCAAGACACCACCAGGCGCCTATAAAGTTGTAGCCACCGGCAATAAAGGGAGTGTGGGAATTTTTAATATAGAAGCCATCAAATAGTTACCTTTAGTAAGGGTTTTCATCCATTATGTAAAAAGAGGGGTGTTTTTATTAAAATACCCCTCTTTTTATAGGAGAGGGATTATGAGAGAACTTACTGGAGTTTGGAAAGTAATTAGCGCCGTCCTAGTTGGTTCCTGGTCAATTTTTTTGGTTTATACGGCTCTGACCGTAGCTCTCCATCCTCTCTTGCAGGGAGGAATCTCTTTGGCCTTTGGACTGGCCATGGTCTTCCTTCTTTACCCTCTTGATAAGAATAGATTATCGACCCAACCCACCTCTTGGCGAGATAAGATTCTCTACGGCGCTAAAGACTCACCGTCGTGGCTGGACATCTTTTTATTAATCATTGCCGTCATCCCATGCATTTACATTATGATAGCCTGGGAAGATGTGGCTCGCGCTGTCGGGCACTACGAAGATTATCAGCTTTTAATGGGCGCTGTTTTAGCCGTCCTGCTTCTTGAAGGGACCAGGCGGGCCCTGGGCAATTCCGTCCCCCTTGTCGTCTTATTCTTTCTTATTTATGCTTTGGTTGGACAGTACATTCCCGGGTTTTTTGGTCATTCCGGGTTTAGTTTCCCGGAAATCCTTTACCAGATTTATTTAATGACTGAGGGCATCTGGGGATTGTTAACTGACCTGACCAGCCGGGTCATCGCCCTGTTCGTCATCTTTGGACCGGTGTTATTTGCGGTTGGGGTTGGGAAAGGGTTTATGGATATAGCCCAGTTTACCGGGGGAAGAACGACCGGCGGGGCCGGACAAATTGCCGTGTTATCCAGCGCTTTTTTTGGGATGCTCTCAGGTTCGGCGGTGGCCAATGTGGCTACTACTGGCGCTTTTACCATTCCGACCATGAAGCGGTTAGGTTACCGCCCTGAACTGGCCGGCGCCATCGAGGCCTCAGCCTCCTCGGGGGGACAGATCATGCCCCCCATCATGGGAGCAGGGGCCTTCGTAATGGCTGAGTTTCTCAACATCTCTTACCTTCGGGTCATGGTCGCGGCAATAATCCCGGCTATCATCTATTTCGCTGGCGTGTGGGCAGGAGTATATGTGGCCGCCAAAAGGCACGGGTTGGGAAAGCTGCCCCCGGAGCTTGTACCCAAAGCCAGGGAAGTCTTTACCCTCCGCCAGGTGATGATGGTGTTCATTCCTATCGGGTTCCTTATTTATCTTTTAGTGCTGTACCTTCCTCCTCAACTCTGCGCTGCCTGGGCCCTGGTTATAGCCATGGCGTTATTTATCATCGCCGGACCGCTATCGCCGAGAGCAATTTGGGAAAGGATTAAGATAATCGCAGAAGCGTATTATAGCGGAGTTGCTTCCGCCCTCGCCTGGCTCATGGTCATGATGAGCTGTGTCCAGATGGCCGTTACCATGATTTCCCTCACCGGCTTCGGGGTCAAAATTTCCGAAGTGATAATCTCTTTGGCCGGATTTAATATAATCCTTGCCCTGTTTGCCACAATGATTACAGCCATGATATTAGGGATGGGGATGACCACCACTGCGGCCTATATTATTGCCGCTGCCGTGCTGACTCCAGCGCTGGCTGCCCTGGGAGTCCCGGCCCTGGCTGGGCATCTATTCATCTTCTACTATGCCATATTATCCGGACTTACGCCGCCGGTTTGTATCGCTGTCTTCACCGCTTCGGCCATTTCTGGCGGGCAATGGCTTAAGCTGGCCTGGATATCTATCCGTCTGAGCATTGCCGCTTACGTTATTCCCTATTTCTTTATCTTTGAACCAGCCTTCTTAATGCAGGGGCCTTCCCTGGAAATTGTGGGCAAAGCCCTTCTGGCCATTATGGCCATGTTTCCCATTGAAGCAGGGATCATGGGGCACTTTCTTAAACCTACTACCATCCTGGAACGGTTTCTTTTCTTATGCGGGGGTCTGGGAATGCTCCATCCATCCTGGAGTACTGATCTGATCGGAGTGGCTTTGGTGGTTTTGGGCCTCATCAGCCAAAATTTCTTTCCACCAATACCCGTAATTGGGATTCGGCCGGCCAGTCCTCAGAAAAATGAACCTGATAAAATTCGCCCTCCCACGTAGAAGGAAGGAAAAAGCGTATGGAGTCGTCAGCTTAAGGGGGAGGAGGAAAGTGCGCGGCTAAAATAAATTGTTCTCAATCGCCGGGCACAACGATGATTTTCATCTTTTCGCCGTTCACCGGGGGACCGAATCGGTCGGCGAAACCTCCGCGGTCCGAGGGAAGTATAATTTCTACCTGGTTGAGTTGCCCGCAAGAAGGGCAGGTGATTCGCAGCTTACGCGTGGTTTCGGTAAATTCAACCTCGATGGGTTGAGCGCAGGCTTCATTAAAGCAATTTACCCTTTTCTTGTATCTCTCCATTTCAATCTTCATCCTTTCCACGCCAGGCCTTGACGAAGGCCGCTCCTACGATCCATAAAACCACGGCCACGATTCCCCACACAATGGGATTTAATAGGACATGGTCCTTCAGGTACTTGATCAGGGAATGAAGGATTTCCATCGTTTCTATTTTCTCTCAATCCCAGGCCATTGCCAAGTAAAATGTCGCTCCTGTCAATTTTTTTGAGGATTTTTTGTTTGCATTTTAAAAAAACCCCGTTAAGATGAATGAATCGTGTGGTAAAAAACCATTATATAAGCCACTTTATAATTTTCAAAAATCCATCTTGGGGAGGCAGAGAATGAAATTCAAGCCGGAAGAGGTTATCTTTCACCGGGAAGAATACCAGGCTTCGCTGGCGGAGATGAGGCCCAAGGATTATCTGCCGCTGGTGAAGAAAGAAGTCATAGGGACGGCGCCTCTGCGACATCGCCGGTCCAACCCTTACACAAAGAATGGAAAGGCATTGGTCTCTTTCGTCGTCTGCGGAAAAGAAATAAAGAATGACATCCGCAAGGCCGTTGATCTGCTCGGAGGGCTTGATAAATCCATAAAGCCCCAGGATCGCGTTCTCCTCAAGCCTAATTTCAACAGCGATGACCCGCCTCCGGGGTCAACAGCCCTGGATTTTATAACTGCGGTCATCGACCTTCTCCGGGAATATGGGTGCGCCCAAATCTCTGTCGGCGAGAGCTCAGGTCGGCCCTGGGTGCCGAGCGAGAAGGTGCTTAAGAACTCCGGTCTTTCAGCCAGGTTGTCCGAAATAAAGATTCCACTCCTCGACTTTGACAAATCCCAATACCTGAACGTTCCCATTTCCGGGGAACACCTCGATCTCGTCGCCTACCCCAAAGACCTGGAAAACTTTGACAAGATCATCTACCTGCCCACGATGAAGACCCACTACCTGGCCGGATTTTCCATGAGCTTAAAGCTTACTGTGGGCATGACCCACCTGGCCGACCGAACCCTCCTTCATGGAGATAATAACATGTTTGTTTCCCAGAGGGCGGTAGAGATGACCATTCCCATCAAACCCGATCTCATTATCATGGATGGGAGGATTTCTTACGTCAGCGGCGGACCGGCCATCGGGCTTGCCGTTCATCCGGGAGTGATCCTAAGTTCCGGCGATCAAGTGGCCTTAGACGTGCAGGGGGTTCGACTTCTGCAGAATTATGCGGCGGTCAACCATCTGGTCGGCGATGCCTGGACCCTGCCCCAGATTAAAACAGCCGTTAAACACGGGCTGGGAATCCAACATGATGGCGAATTACTTTTGGTTCGGTGAGCAGACTTACGCCATAGAGCTAAGGGCTTAGAAGCGAATGGAAAGGTACTTAGAATTTATTAAGAATAACGCCTAAGGAACTTCATTTAGGTTTGTGGCTGATGAAAGTCATGATGAACATATTTAAGGTAAGGGGTTGATAATGGAAGTGCGGAAATTTGTGACGATTATGGAATAAGGAATCTGATACGCCCTTTCCTCCCCCTCGATGCTAATAATTTTGAATATCGTTCATTTTAGCCAAATTTCCCCCACTGTTTTTGTTCGTTGTATCTCATTGAAATAAAAGCATAATATTTTTTTATGGAGTATAGATTAAAAAATATTATGAATTGTCCCTAAAAATTCATTGACAAAGTTTTTAAAATGAGTATCATTCACCTAACTATTGTCGACTTTTTCTTCCTTCATTTTTTTCCTTTCATTAACGAGAGGGAAACCGATGGCGGCAAAGAGAAGACCTTTTCCTTCGGTTGGCCAAAAGAAGAAAAGGACTCTTCAGACGGAGAACAAGAAGCAACTCATCCTGAAGGTTGCTACAGAAATCTTCGCCGAAAAGGGCTTTAATGAAGCCACCATCTCCCAGATCGCCCAGGAAGCTAAAATTGCCGAAGGCAGCATCTACGATTATTTCAAGAACAAAGAAGACTTACTTTTTTCCATCCCCGAAGAACGGATGGAGAAATTTCTCTCCGGCCTCCACGAGCATTTGGCGGGCATTACGGGAGCCCTTCCCAGACTTCGCAAGCTCATCTGGTATCATCTCAACTTCTACGAAAAGAACAAAGATTACGTGCTGATCCTTCTACAAAACATCCGGCAAAACCCCCGCTTTAACTCCACCCGGGCATACCACCTGATCCGCGAGTTTGGCAAGCTGGTCAACCGGATCATCGAAGAAGGCAAGACCGAGGGAGTCATCCGGCCGGGCATTGATTCGAGGTTGCTCCGGGATGCCCTCCTGGGAGCCATCGAACACATCACCATCCGGGGCTCCATCTTAGGCCGGCTTCCTGCCTTAACCGACGCGGCTGATCTACTCTACGACTTCTTCGTCTCCGGTATTCACGCTCAAAGCGGTACAGTGACTATGCCCTTACGAGAATTCATTGAGATCGAAAAGTCTATACCCCAAAAAGGAAGAAAAGCGATTAGGGATCGTACCAAAAAATTTTTAAGAAAATCGTAACACTTTAGCTCTTTGAAAAAAGGTGGGGTGTAAGGGCCAAGGGCTTCCATAGCCCGGGGGCCAGGTCCCTCCACGGCGGGATTGGAATCATAAGGCACTTATTTCTCCGGGGATGGGGCGGGGAAGATACCCCCAGTCTCCTCCGGAGGAAACGAGCTTAGGTCCTCGTGGTCAAGAGGAAACCCGGCCGATGCTTCCGGCGCGTTCCGCCCTAGCCCCCGGGCTTCAACAAAGGCTTTCATAACCTTTTTTCAAACGACTAAACTGATACGGAAAACTTAATTCTGACCAGGACCAGAATGAGGAGGGAAGAGGGAAGATGAAAGCCATCGATACTCATGTTCATCCGGGAACAAAAGAAGACGTCATCGATTGCGGGGGCAAATACATTGAAGACGCCTTTCGTTTCTTCGGGAAAAAGGTTGAGGTATTGACCGAAGAAGCTCTGGCCGAGCAATATCAGTCTCTGGACATTATGCGAGTTCTTCTGGCGTGGGATGCCGAAACCAATACCGGCAACAAGAGGCTTTCTAATGAATACGTCGCCGGGCTGGTCAAGAAATACCCTAAGACCTTCATCGGGTTTGCCGGGGTGGACCCCTGGAAGGGCAAGGTGGCCATTCAAGAGGTGGAAATAGCCATAAAGGATCTTGGCTTGCGCGGGGTTAAGTTTCAGCAGGCCGCTCAGGCATTCTACCCGAGTGACCAGCGGTTCTATCCCCTCTGGGAGAAGATTGCTGAGTTAAAGGTGCCTGCCCTCTTTCATATGGGAAACACGGGGTACGGAGCGGGTGTCCCTGGGGGAGATGGGATTCGACTGAAGTACTGTCGGCCCATTCCTTATATCGATGACTTGGCTGCAGATTTTCCCGAGCTGACGATCATTGGGGCGCACCCAGCCTGGCCCTGGCAAGATGAAATGCTGGCTGTGGCTATGCCCAAAGCGAATGTCTATATTGACCTTTCCGGCTGGTCTCCCAAATATTTCCCTGCTTCCCTTGTCCAGTATGCGAACACTTTTTTGCAGGATAAGTGCCTTTTCGGGTCGGACCATCCCTATCTGACCCCGGCCAGATGGTTGGCTGATTTCGAAAAAATCCAGATGAAACCGGAAATAAAAGAAAAAATTCTTTTGCGGAATGCGCAGAAACTTTTTCGGATTTGATAATAGAACGATTCCCTATTGAAGGAGGATGCCAGTGGCTCTAAAAACCGGCAAAGAATATGTTCAAAGCCTGAAGGAGATGAACCCTCATCCCACAGTGTATCTTTTCGGGGAGAAAATGCAGGCCCCCTATGATCATCCCATGGTCAAACCGTCGCAGAATGCTGTGGCCTTAAGTTATGACCTGGTCCATGACCCCCTCCACGAAGACCTGATGACCGCCCGCTCCCACCTCACTGGCCAGAAGGTGAACCGCTTCTGTCACATCTACCAGAGCCGGGATGATCTGGTGAATAAAATTAAGATGTTTCGGATGCTGGGGCAGATGACGGCAACGTGCTTCCAACGATGCACCACCTGCGATGGGGGGAATATCATGTACCTGGCCACTTATGAAGTGGACCAGAAGTTTGGGACGAAATACCACGAGCGGTTCAAAAAATTTTTTAGGCACCTGCAGGAAAATGACCTGGTGGCAGGCATCGCCATGACAGATGTCAAGGGGGACCGAAGTCTGAAACCCAGTGAGCAAGCCGACCCGGACCTTTACCTGCACGTGGTTGAGGAGAAGAAAGACGGGATCGTCGTTCGGGGGGCCAAAGCTCACCAGACCGGAGCTCTGAATTGCCATTACACGGTGGTCATGCCCACCCGGGCCATGGCGCCGGAAGATAAGGATTACGCCGTGGCTTTCTCCGTGCCCATGAGCAGCCCTGGTTTAATCCACATTTACGGGCGGCAGTTTTCGGACACCCGGAAGTTAGAGGGCGGGTGCATCGACATGGGTAATCCCCTCTTTGGAATGCAGGAAACCCTGCTCATCTTTGAAAACGTTTTGGTCCCCTGGGAAAATGTTTATCTGTATAAAGAGTATGAATTCGCCGAAAGGATCAGCGGCCTTCTCGGCTCTCATCACCGATGCAGCTACGGGGGGTGCAAGACTGGGGTAAGCGATGTCCTGATCGGGGCTACAGCTTTGCTTGCCCAGTACAATGGGGTGGCTAAGAGTTCTCACGTGCGAAGTAAGATAACCGAGATGATCACCCTTTCCGAGACCATGTATGGTTGCGGACTGGCTTCGGCCTATGAAGGCCATAAAACGCCAGTGGGAAACTACATGAACGATTTTTTGCTGGCCAATGTGTGCAAATTGAACGTGGCCCGGATTACCAACCAGATCGGGCAACTGGCCCTGGATATTGCCGGAGGGATCGTTACCACGATGCCCTCGGAGAGGGATTTACACAGCCCAGAGATTGGCAAATATGTGGAAAAATACCTGCGGGGGGTTAGTAATGTCCCTGCCGAGCACCGCATGCGCATTTTGCGTTTGATCGAAAATCTGATGTTTGGGGGAGGAGCCGGAGGATATATTGTGGAATCTATTCACGGGGCCGGCTCGCCGGAAGCGCAGAAGACGATGATTCCCCGAGAGTCTAACCTAAGTCACAAGATTTCCCTGGCGAAATGTATTGCCGGAATCAAAGAATAGGAGGCGAAGATGAACCTGCAGGATAAAGTAGCCATCATCACCGGCTCTGGCGGAGGGATCGGCCGGGGGATTGCTCTAAAATTTGGGTCTCTGGGCGCCAAGGTGGTCGTGGCCGATCTGAAAATCGATGGGGCTAAGGAAACTGTTTCTCTTTTGGAGAAGGCCGGGGCCAAGGGTTTGGCCCTGGGAACGGACATTACGGACCGATCTCAAGTGCAAGATATGGTCAAAACCACGCTCAACACCTTTGGAAAACTCGACATCCTGGTGAATAATGCCGGGTGGGATATAATTGAGCCTTTTATGAAGAATGACCCAGAATTATGGGATAAAGTCATTGCCATCAATCTCAAGGGACCCATCAATTGCACTCGCGCTGTTTTGGATCACTTTGTTGAAAAAAAATTCGGAAAGATTGTCAACATCAGCTCTGATGCCGGAAGAGTGGGAAGTTCCGGAGAAGCGGTCTATTCCGCCTGTAAAGGGGGGATCATCGCTTTCACCAAGACGATCGCTCGCGAGATGGCCCGCTACCAGATCAACGTCAATTGTGTTTGCCCGGGGCCAACGGATACTCCCCTTCTGGCAGAAATGACCCAAGGGGAGACCGGAGCCAAGATTATTACGGCGATGACCAATGCTGTTCCTTTCCGGCGCCTGGCCAAACCCGAAGATATCGCCGGGGCTGTGGCTTTTCTGGCTTCCGATGACGCCGGCTTCATCACCGGTCAGACTTTGAGCGTATCCGGCGGCCTGACTATGTGCTGATGTCAGTGTCAGTGTTAGTATGCTTGTCAAGTTTTTAGCTGATCCTGACCACTAACACTCACACTGTTTTTCTGAGGAGGAGGGCATGGGCAAGGCGACCATGAGTTATTACCTCGCTCCCGGTGAAATTCCTCCGGGAGTTACCCTGGGTGAGTATTTCGAAAAGACCGCCGACGCCTACCAAGAGAAAGACGCCCTGATCTTTCGGGAACGGCGAATCACCTGGGGGGAGCTCAAACTCCTTGTGGACAGGCTGACCTTAGCCTTCATCGACCTGGGAATCCGGCGGGGAGACATGATCGTCATTCTATTTCCCAACCGGCCAGAGTTCATCATCACTCTTCTTGCTGCGGCCCGATTGGGAGCCGTATCCGTCCCTGTTTCTGAACGACTGAGAAGGAAAGAAATCGAATACATTCTCAGGCAAACAGAAGCCAAGGCCGCGGTTTCGGTCTCTGAATTTTGGGGCTTCTCCTTCTCCGACCTCTTCCAGGAACTCCGTGGAGTCATTCCTTCCCTAAAGCAGGTGATTGTCTCCGGGAAACGTCGCCACCCCGGTGAGCTCGTTTTTGAGGAGATAGTGGCCCGGGAGTGGGAAAAACGTTATCACAAAGATTATTACCGGGAGGTCTATCTGAGGGAATTCCCCGTAGAAGCCGATGACCTCCTTGAAATTATCTTCACTTCAGGGACTACAGGTACACCCAAAGGAGTGATGCACACCCATAACACTCGGTGCCGTTCGGCCCTGGGCACGGCCACGTCCATTGGCCTCAAGGCCGACGATGTTTGGCTGATCATGGTACCCCTTTCCCACACCACAGCCTTAGTCAACGCTTTTTACTCCTCTGCGATCAAAGGTTCCTGCCAGGTTTTGTTGGAAACCTGGAATGTGGAAGAAGCCTTGAAGGAAATCACCCGTCACCGGGTAACCTTGCCCATCGGGGTTCCCACCATGCCGATCATGATGCTCCAGAGGCCTGACTTCGATCAGTATGACTTTTCCTCAGTCAGGGCCATGGTACTGGCCGGGGCGCCGCTGCCCATCGAGGTGGCCAGACAGATTATTCAGAAGATGGGTTGCTATGTCACTTCGGCCTACGGCATGACGGAAACAGCCATGAGCAATATCACCCGGCTGGACGACCCAGTGGAGGTGGTTTGTGAAACGGTAGGAAGGCCTCAACCCGGAATGGAGCACAAGGTCGTGGACGAAAAGCGGCGTATCGTTCCCATCGGCCTCAAAGGGGAAGCCTGCGCCCGAGGGCAGAATGTCTGCATCGGATACTTTAAAGATCCGGAGCGAACCGCCCAGACCATCGATGAAAAAGGCTGGATATACAGCGGTGACTTGGCCACCATGGACGAGAATGGCAACCTCCGAATCGTTGGCCGGATTAAAGACATTATTGTGCGCGGGGGAGAGAACATTTCGCCCACAGAGATTGAGGACATCCTCTATACCCTCCCCAAAGTAGCCCAGGTGAGCGTAGTCGCAATACCTGACGAACGCCTGGGAGAGAAGACTTGCGCCTGCATCATTCCCAAGTCTGGTGAGCTTATCACCCAGGAGGAAGTCAAGGCCTTTTTTAAAGACAAGGTGGCCCATTTCAAAATCCCTGACCGGGTGGAGCTGCTGTCCGAGTTTCCCACCACGCCCAGCGGCAAGATCAAGAAGAACGTCCTGCGGGATATGATGGCCGAGAAGGCCTCGAAGGAAAAAGAACAGAAAGGATGAAAGATGCCCGGGGAAAAGAGAAGGCTCTCCCGAAGCTATTGCCAGGTGCTGGGAATCAACTGGACCAAGGGTAAGACTTTTGGCCAGATGCTACAGGAGACCGTGGCCCGGCATCCCGACCGTCCGGCCATCCTCTTCCAGGACCAGAGGTACACGTACCGAGAGTTCCAGCGGGCCGTCGATGCCTTTGCTCAGGCCCTCATCGACCTGGGGCTCTCCCGGGATGATAAGCTCGGCCTGCTCCTTCCCGATTGGCCCGAATATTCCATCGCCCTCTATGCCTGCGCCAAGCTGGGCCTCGTTGTCTCCCCCATGAACCCCCTTTACCGCAAGATGGAGGTTTTAACCGTCCTCAATCACCTCGAGGCCAAAGCACTGGTTATTCCCGAAGAGTGGCGGGATTTTCGCTTCGTCGATCTTTTGGCCGAAATCCGGCCGGAAATTCATTCCCTATCCCATATCATTGTCCAAGGGAGACCTAAGGAAGGGATGCTGAGCTTTCAGGAGTTACTTTCCCAGAACTGGGAGAAGAAGCTCGGCCCGGGGTTTCTGGAAAAATATCTCCAAGACCACCCCGTGGAGGCCGACGATCTGCTGGAGATCGCCTACACCTCAGGCACCACCGGCCGGCCAAAGGGGGTGGTGGAGACGCACAACACCCGCATGCTTCATTCCGCGGGGATCGCCGAAAGAATCAAGGCTTCAGAAAAAGATGCCTGGCTGAACATGACTCCCCTCTTCCATACTACGGGCAACTGCGTAGTGCAACACACCGCCTTCCTCACCGGGGGGACATTAATCCTTATGGGCCGGTACAGCACGGAGGCCTCCCTCCGAGAGCTGGAGCGGTGCAGAGCCACCATCGCCGTCGGGGTCCCGACCATGTTCATCGACCTCATGAATCATCCCCGCTTCGAGAAGACCGATGTCTCCTCCTTGCGCTTCGCCCTGTTTACCGGGGCGCCCATGCCTCCCGAGGTGGCCTTACAGATCGTCAAGAAATTCAACTGTGGAATTCTCCAGGGAGACGGGACCACCGAATGCGGCAGCAACGTGCTCAGCCTTCCGGATTCACCCATCGAGTTAATCGCCGAGAGCCCTGGCCCGCCCCTGGCCGTGGGGAATGAGGTCAAGATTGTGGAGCCGAATAGCAACCGGATTGTTCCCGTGGGAGTCTTAGGAGAAATATGCCATCGGGGTCCCACCAACTTCCTCGGGTATTACAAGGATCCGGAACTAACGGCTCAAGCCGTAGACGAAAAAGGATGGTTTCACAGCGGCGACCTGGGAACCATGGACGAGGAGGGGAACATCCGGCTAAAGGGTCGGATCAAAGACATGATAATCCGGGGAGGAGAGAACCTTTACCCCACCGAAATCGAAGGCGTCCTCTACATATACCCGAAAGTAAAGGAGTGCCAGGTGGTGGGATATCCAGATGAGCGTCTGGGAGAAAAGACGGTGGCCTGTATCATCCCTAAAGATGCGGGAGAGGTGGTGACCCGGGAAGAAATCTATGAGTTCATGAAGGACAAAACCGCTCGGTTCAAAATCCCCGACCTGGTAATCACGATAGAAGACTATCCCCGAACTGCCAGCGGTAAAGTGCAGAAATTCAAACTGCGGGAAATGGCCGCTGAAAAATTAGGATCTATGCACCGCAGAGAGCGCTGAGAACGCAGAGTAAAAATAGAATTCAAAAAGCAACAATCAAAATTGATAATCTCGTAAAAAGTATTAAAATGCTGTTTTCCGTCATTCCGGCCCCGATTTTCATCGGGATAAACTCCAGCCGGAATCCAGTCTTTTCAAATAGTTATCAATTCTCTGGACTCCGGTTTTCACCTGTCTGCCAGGCACAGGCAGGCCGGAGTGACGACTTTTTACGAGATCATCAAAATTCAAAGATGAAACACCTTTTTTGTTTTGGATATTCGCCTTTTGATTTTTAATATCCTCTGCGTTCTTTGCGATCTCTGCGGTTAAAAAAAGGCGGGAGAATAACCATGGAAGGAAAACTTGGGTTCATCGGTTTGGGGGCCATGGGGCAACCCATGAGCAAGAGATTGCTGGAGGCTGAGTATCGTCTGGTCGTCTATGACTTGAAGCCGGAAGCCATAGAAGCGCTCGTTCGTAAGGGGGCAGAAGGCGCTTCTTCGGCCCAGGAGGTAGCGGATAAGTGCCGGAAAGTCATCACCATCGTGCCCAACTCCGAGGCCGTTGAACAAGTGGTATTTGGACCCGAGGGCCTCTTGGAGGGAGCAAAGGGCGGAGATATCCTCATTGAGATGACCAGCGCCTACCCGCCCAGCACTCAAAAAGTTTACCAATCTCTCTCGGGCAAAGGCGTATCCATGATCGATGCCCCAGTCAGCGGAGGAGTGGTAGGAGCTGAAGCCGGCACCCTCTCCATCATGGTCGGGGGCGACGAGGCCATCTTTGAAGCTTGCCGGCCAATCCTTACGGTTCTGGGGAAAAACCTTTTTTATATGGGAGGAATCGGGTCTGGCCATGCCGTCAAGGCCATCAATAACTTTCTATCGGCCACAACCATGGCGGCTACCTCCGAGGCTATCATCCTGGCGACGAAATTGAGTCTTTCACCCCAGCGGGTCATGGAAGTCTTGCAGGTCAGCACGGGCCGCAGCTACTCCACGGACTTCAAGTTCCCCAAATTCGTATTGCCCCGGACCTTCAATTCTGGATTTGCCCTCGACCTGATGTACAAAGATATCGATACGGTTACACGTATGGCCCGGGAGTACAAGATTCCTATGTTCCTGGCCAACATGGTGCAGCAATTGTTCGGTTATGCCTTGGCCCATGGGGGCGGGAAAAAAGATGACCATACGGCCATTTTTACTTATCTGGAGGAGATGGCCAAAGGAAAAGAGGAAAATTAACCCCTCCCAGCTAAAAAACAAAATTGGGACTAAGGGAAACCCATGGCTCAGATGGATACAATTTTCTCACCTTTTACGATCGGCAGCCTGCGCCTGAAGAATCGTATCCTCATGGCCGCCATGGGAAATAATTTTTCCCATCCCCAGGGAACGGTCAGCGATCGGGCCATTGCTTATTATACCGAAAGGGCCAGGGGAGAAGCAGGGCTGATCATTACCGAGGCCAGCCCGGTGAGCCTGTCCGGGAGGCATCGGGGCCGCGGCCTTTGCGCCTATGATGATTCCTTCCTGCCCGGCCTTCGGCGTCTGGTTACTTCAATCCATGCCCAAGGCTCGGCCATTGCCCTGCAGCTACATCATGCCGGAAGGTTGGCTGCTCCCGAGCTCATCGGAAGCTCGCCTCTGGCCCCTTCCCCCATATCCCGGGGGGCGGGATGGCCGTCACCCAAAGAGATGAACCTGGAAGAAATTCAGGAGGTCATCAATCAATTCGGTTCAGCGGCCCGCAGGGCCAAAGAGGCCGGGTTCGATGCCGTCGAAGTTCATGGGGCCCATGGCTACTTGATCCACCAATTTCTGTCGCCGAGGACCAACCAAAGAAATGATCTATATGGGGGGAATGCTGAGAAGCGGGCCCGCTTTGCCCTGGAGGTTTTAAAGCGGGTACGGAATGAGGTTGGAAAATCCTTCCCCGTCTTCTTCAGGCTGAGCGCTAAAGAATTCTTAAAGGACGGTTACCCTTTGGAAGAAGCCCTGGACTGGGCTTTAGAACTGGAGCGGTCCGGAGTCTCGACCATTCACGTATCGGGAGGGACTATAGAATCTCTCCTTGGTTCAGCCCAGGTCATCCCTCCCATGGTCTTTCCCGAGGGCTACCATGTCCCCTTAGCCGAAGCTATTAAAAAGAAGGTGCGAATTCCAATCATCGCCGTGGGCCGATTGGGTATCCCGGAGGTGGCGGAGAGGGTACTCCTTGAGGGACAGGCCGATCTAATAGCTGCAGGGAGGGCTTTTCTTTGCGACCCTTACTGGCCGCTCAAGGTGGCGCAGGGCGAAAGGAACCGAATCCGTCCCTGCGTGGCCTGCAATTACTGCGTCTGGAGACTTTTTCAGCAAGAGGAACTGAGCTGCTTCCAAAACGCCGCCCTGGGATACGAGATGCAATACCGGGTTGAACCGGCAGAGAAGGCTAAAAAAGTATTAATTATTGGCGGGGGACCTGGAGGGCTGGAAGCGGCCCGGGTCGCCAGAAAACGGGGGCATCGGGTTACCCTTTTGGAAAAAAGCTCCCGTCTGGGGGGGCAGATGCTCCTGGGTTCGATTCCTCCCCACAAGCAGAATCTTTGGCAGGCTATCGAGTGGCTTACCAAAGAAGTCGAACGGGAAGGCGTAGAAATCAGGCTGAATACGGAGGGAAATGAGGAGATTGTGGAAAAAGAAAAACCAGATGCACTCATCGTAGCCACCGGGGCGCGCCCCCTCATACCCGAACGTTTTTCCGCGTCCTATCTCATGACAGCTTGGGAAGTGCTGGCCGGAAAAGAGATGGGGAAAGAAGTTCTCATCCTGGGCGGGGGCATGGTGGGAGTGGAGACCGCGGAATTTTTATCCCAGAAGGGCTGCCGGGTAACCGTGGTGGAGATGTTGGAAAAATTGGCCGCAGATATGGAGGAGACTACCCGTGCCCTATTCCTGGAGCGATTGCCCAACCTGAACATTTCTGTTATGCTTTCGACCAAGGTAGAGCAAGTCCAGGATGGAAGGGCATTCGTTAACAAAGAAGGGCGAGAGCTATGGCTGGAGGCCGAAACAATCGTCCTGGCCTTAGGCTCTCGAGCCAATCAGTATCTATTGCGGACCCTGGAAGGAAAAGTTCCCCAACTTATTTCCATCGGCGATTGCCTTGAGCCCCGGAGGGCCAAAGAAGCCATCCACGAGGGTTTCTTAGCCACACTCCGGATCTGATGGGGGAATTGGCTATGCCCTTTTTGCCGAAGCGGAAAGAAGGCCAAAAGAAGATATTTTTAAATCGGAGTAGGAAATAGAGGATTGCTTTCCAGGCCAGGGTAAACAGGGATACTTTTTAAAAAGTAGAAGCTCATGCAACTGGAAAATAGAAATAGCCAGCAGCGGGAAAAAGGTGAAATCCGGGGAGTCCTGGCGATATGGAACGACGTCGATCCCCGGGGGGAAATTGAATATAACGAATGGTATGTCCAACAACATATGCTGGAACGTCTGGCCATCCCCGGGTTTCTCGCCGGCCGGCGATACGAGGCCGTTGGCGGTGGGCTTAAATATTTTACTTACTATCTAACCACTTCCGTCGACATTCTGAAAAGTCCAGCCTACCTCCAAAGACTCAACCATCCCACAGATTGGACCCGGCGAAACATGGCCTGGTTCAAGAACATGAACCGGACTGCTTGTCGCGAGACCCTCGACCAAGGAAGGGGGATTGGCTGCGCGGCTCTAACCCTGGAGATTAAGCCCATCTCGGGAAGGGAAGAGGAACTACGGTGGCGAATTTCGGAATCCCTATTCCCTGATTTGCTTGGCTCACCCGGGGCCACGGGCATCATCCGGGCCCATCTTTGGGAAGGGGACCCGGAAATTACCATTCAAAGAACGAACGAGTTGGCCTTGCGCGGAGGGAGGGATCAAATGGTGTACTGGGTCATGGTGGTAGAAGCCTCATCACCCACCCAAGCTGAAAATGCCGGTAAGTTACTGACGGACTACACCCTTAAAGCCTGGGGCGCAGAGAGTGTGGGGTCGCCGTATATCTACCGCCTCCTGCACCACGTTCAAGGCCCCGATGGCCGCTAAGGGTATTCCTGGAAACAGACCAAGGGATCGGAAACGGGTCTAACCAAGTCGAATGATACAAGAAGAAGCTACCCATCTTTTTCCGGGTTTGGGGGCAGGAAAGAGTGGAAGAAGAAAGGGGGTGATAAAAGAAGGGAGACCCTGGGAAGACCAACACAAAAATAGGAACAAACTTACAGAATGAGGAGGGATGAAAATGAGGAAAAAGATTTTTATCATTTTAGCAGTGGGACTCGTGTTCTCTTTTGGTTTTTCTTTAGAGAGTTACGCCCAGCAAAAAGTGATCCGGTGGGGAGTCACCGCTTCTTTACAAAGAGAAGCAGGGATCGGGAGCAAGAATGCTACGGAGATAGCCGCCCAGGAGATTAACGCGGCCGGGGGAATCCTGGGGCATCAGATTGAGGTTTTCTACGCCGATGATGAGGCCAACCCGGAAAAGGGCATTACCGCCGTGAAAAAGCTGATCTTCCAGGATAATGTAGACTTTATCACCGGGGGATGGCTGAGTGGAGTGGGTTTGGCCCAGGCCGATCACATCTTCAACGCCAAGAAGCTCTGGTTTAGCGTGGGTCCAGCCACTCCTAAGCTGGCCAGCATGGTCAAAGAAAATTATGCCAAAGCGAAATATTTTTTCCGGGTGGGCTGCGTCAACTCGGACTGGTTTGCCCATGACATGGCCCTCTTTGCGGAAGAGTTTTTCATGAAAGAACTGGGTTTAACGAAGGTGGCTTTGCTCCCAGAAAGCTCGGTCTGGGCCCGGGAAATGGAGGCCTACCTGAAAAAGGATTTAGCGGTGCGGGGTTTGAAGATCGTTTACACCGATGTCTTTGATCCCAAACGAACCGACTTCTCCCCCCAATTCTCTCAGATCCGGGCGAAAGGAGCGGAAATTCTGATGATGATCCAGGCCTCATCCCCCGGTGTCCCCTTGACCAAGCAATGGGCCGCCACGAAGCTTCCGGTCCATCTCATGGGGTATAGCTTGGCCAGCCAAGTGACCGATTTCTGGGACAAAACCGGGGGGGCTTGTGAATACGAATTTACCCAATTGATCAATGGATCGAGAGCGCCGATTACCCTTAAAACTATTCCGTTTTTTGATAAATATGTAAAAACGTATGGCATCTCTCCCACCTACACGGCTTTTGGACAATACGATGCCCTCTATCTGCTTAAGGCCGCAGCCGAGGAAGCCAAATCCCTGGATACTGAAGTCCTGATCAAAACCTTGGAGAAGACTCACTTCGCGGGGGTCGCGGGGGTCATCTCTTTCACCAGCGACCATGACCTCCGGTACGGCAAAGACGGCAAAAAGCCAGCCTGGGTGCAATGGCAGAAGGGAAAACATGAAGTGATCTTTCCCAAAGTCTGGTCCACAGGGAAATACATCCCGCCGCCCTGGGTGAAGAAGTAGACGAAGGAATATCGGAAAGAAAGCCGGGAGGAGAATCAAAGGTCCTTCACTCCTCCTGGCGACCTTATTCTGAACGGAGAGGCCTGGGCCATGAAGAAAGAAATTATCCATTCGGAAAAAATTCCTAAACCCGTGGGACCTTATTCCCAGGGTATAAAGGTCGGTAACCTGGTCTTTACCGCCGGCACTGGGCCTTTTGATCTAAAGACCGGGCAACTGATATTGGGCGACGTCCGGCAGCAGACCCGGCGGGTATTGGAAAACATCAAAGCCATCCTGGAAGGGGCAGGAACGGAATTGGACGATGTGGTCAAAACGACCATCTTTCTCACTGATATAAAGGATGGGGCAGCCATGAACGAGGTCTACCGGGAGTACTTTGCGAAGGATCCTCCGGTTCGTTCCACGGTGCAGGTTGCCGGTCTTTGGGGAGGGATGGCCGTGGAGATTGAGGCTATGGCAGTGCTTGGAGGTCCGTGAGGGGCGATAAACACCTCCATTGGGGGAATCGAGGTTTCAATAATGGGCCGGGGACTTACGTTTGCGGGTAGAGAAAAAACTCCAGTCAGTATTTCCAAGGGGAAAAACATAGCGAGGGCTGTACGCCAAGCTGTTGACCTCGCGGGGGGACTGGAAAAGCTTATCCATTCCGGCTCTCGGGTCTTGATCAAACCTAACCTGAGCGTGGCCCTTCCTGCGAAAACTGGCGTGACCACTGACCCCAAGGTTGTAACAGCGCTCATTCAACTCGTCAGAGAAGCTGGAGCTAAAGAAATCATGGTCGGTGAGAGCGCTGTGGTCGGCTTTGATGCCGCAGCCATATTCGAGGCCTTAAAAGTCCGGAGTCTGTTCGAGAGAGCCGGGGCAAAGGTGATCAACTTAGACCGAGACGAAGCCGTGGAAATTGAAATCCCCAAAGGGATAGTTCTAAAGAAGCTCAAGGTCTGCCGCACGGCTTATGAAAGCGATGTGATCATCAGTGTTCCCAAGATGAAGACGCATTTTCAGACCGGGGTAACCCTTAGCCTGAAGAACATGAAAGGCACGGTCCCAGACGAGAGCAAACGCATCATCCATCGCATCGGCATCCCCGTAACGAAGCGAGAAGAATATGGCTTAGACCAAGCGATCGTAGATCTGAATACAGTCATCTCCGCGGACCTGGCGGTCATCGATGCCTCTGTTTCCCTGGAGGGATTTGTCCCAGGCCCCCGCCTGGTAGGAAACCCGGTGCGCATGGATACGATTATAGCTGGCTCCGATCCCGTAGCCGTCGATGCGGTGGGCTGCCGGGTCATCGGACTCAACCCCCTAGAGGTTCGGCATATTCGCCTGGCCCATGAGCGAAAGTTGGGGCGGATGCTCCCGAAGGAGGTCGAAGTCGTCGGCCGCTCGATCGAGTCTGTTCTCCATCCCCTGAAAACGGAGATTCCCGAAGCTGCTCAGACTTATGAAAATCTCACTATCGTCGAAGGAAAGGGGTGCAGCGGATGTTCCGTCACCAACCGCATGGCCCTCTTTTTCTTTTCTCCGCAGGACGTGGAGAATTTAGGCGTGGTCACCGTCATCGTCGGAGATACGACTTCAACCGATTACCTTTCCGGGGGTCGCTGCTTCTTCGTCGGGAACTGCGCGGTCCGTTCCAACAAAGGGAAAAAGGGAACCAAAATCGGCGGATGTCCACCCCCCGGGGTTTGGATCCGCCGCTCGCTAACCAAAGCCCTAAAAAAGTGAGAGCGGGCAGGGAGAGGGGAAGCCGTGGTCATATTTAGATTTAATTGGACATTTGGATTTTGATATTTGGATTTGGTTCGGATTTCGATATGCGAATTTCGAATTTTTCTGAGTATGCCAAGTCGGGAAGGCGGTAAATCCACTTCTTTGGAAAGGATTCAATGATGAATATTTTTTGGGAGATTTTGGTCTATGGAGCCGTTCAAAGCAGCGTATATGCCCTTTTAGCCACGGGATTTAGTTTAATCTTCGGGGTAGCCGGAGTGGTGAATCTCTCCCACACGGCCCTATACATGATCGGTGCTTATCTGATCTACACCCTCTTTAGTATGCTCCAGTTCCCGTTGACCCTCGCCGTTTTTTTCTCCGTTGTGATTGTGGCAGCGATTGCTCTGTTCATTCAGCATTTTATCATTCGTCCCCTGATCGACTCGCACTATTCCGTAATGATCATTACCACCTCTCTGGCCCTATTTTTTCAGCAGGTCATTATCACTTTTTACGGCCCGGCAGACCGGAATGTGAAAGGCTTTTACGAGGAAAAGGTTGCGCTCTTTGGGGTGGTGGATATTGATGGGCAGCGGCTGCTCACTCTGGGGGTGGCAGCGGTTGTCATCATCCTCCTCTGGTTCTTTATCAACAAAACCAAATTTGGGAAAGCCATTTTGGCCGTTTCCCAGAACCGGGAGGCCGCCCTTTTTATGGGGATTGAAGTCAAGCGTATTTATCTCCTGGTGATGGGAATTTCGGCCGCTTTAGCGGCGATCGCCGGCGCCTTCATTGTCCCCACTCTAGGGGCTCGGCCGCACATGTGGGAAACGGTCTTGCCGCGGGTCTTTGCTGTAGTGGTTTTGGGAGGGCTGGGTAGCATGGAAGGAACGCTGCTGGCAGCCCTGATCATCGGGTATATTGAGGTGCTTGTTTCCTTTTCGATTTCGAGTTACTTCGGGGAAATTATTGCCCTGATCATCATTCTGCTCATCTTAAGCTTCCGGCCTTCAGGTCTCATGGGGAAACGGGCCGAGGTGTAAAGCAAGGAGGGATATGGAAGAGAATAAAATGCAAGCCGGATTTCGTTGGGAGAAGTGTCTTTCCTATGGGATCGTCGGAGCCGTGCTCCTGCTCCTGCCTTTGTTCGTCAAGAACCCTTCTTTTATCGACCTGGTCATTCTGGCCAATATCTACGCGGTCTATGCGGCGAGCTGGGATCTCCTCTCCGGATACTCGGGGCAGATCAACTTTGGCCATTCCCTTTTTATCGGTGGAGGAGCGTACACCGCCGGCTTCCTGAATTTCTACTTGCAAGTCCCCCCCGTTATCACCATATTTCTGGGCGGGCTGGTGGCTGCTCTTTTAGGCTTGATCATCGGGATTCCCTGTTTGCGGATTCGCGGCCCCTACCTGGCGCTGGCCACTTTCGCAGCCTCGGCCGTTCCTCTCGGGCTGGCTTCGGTCTACTGGGAGTACACGGGCGGGGATGACGGGCTTTATGGAATTGCTCCTTTGACGCTGAACATCACCGGGAAATATTATCTCTCGCTCTTTCTACTTTTTGTCTGTGGCGGGATTTTACTGGCGATTGGCCGGTCGAAAAAAGGGCTGATCCTGAAATCGATCCGGGAGGACGAGTTGGGGGCCATGGCTTCCGGGATCAACACCACCCGCTTCAAGCTCATAACTTTTATTGTCAGCGGTTTCTTTGCCGGAATTGCCGGTGCTTTTTACACCCATAACCAACTTCACGTGGGCACTGAAACGCTCTCCCTGCATCTTTCCATCCTGGTGGTGATCATGAGTGTGGTCGGAGGCATGGGGACCATAACGGGCCCTATTGCTGGAGCTTTCCTGCTGACGATCTTCAATGAAATGCTTCGGGGGATCGAAGAGGTGCGGCTGCTGATCTACACCCTGTCCGTAGTCTTCATCCTACTCTTTATGCCCAAAGGCGTGCTGCCAACCCTGACACAGGGGTTGCCTCGCCTCTTTCGGTGAAAGGGGGCCTGAACAATGGAACAAATAATGGAAGTTCAGGGGTTAACCAAGAATTTTGGGGGACTGAGCGCCCTCCGGAATGTCAGCTTTACTCTGGAAAAAGGCGAGACTCTGGGCATTATCGGTCCTAATGGGGCCGGGAAAACGACCCTGTTTAACTTACTGACGGGCTTTCTCAAACCAACCCAGGGAACGATCAATTTCAGGGGGGAGAATATCGCCGGCTGGAAACCTTACGCTATCGTGAACAAGGGGATCGCCCGTACCTTTCAAATTGTCCGGCCTTTTTTGCAGCTTACTGCTCAGGAAAATGTGATTATCTCCTGCCTCTGCGCAAGAGCGATGGAAAAGAGGCGGGGGGCCGACAGGCCGGAGGCCAAAGCCAGGAAGCTTCTAAAAAATGTCGGCCTCTCTGGCAAAGAATTTATACTGGCCAAGGATTTACCCCATGGAGACACTAAGCGCCTGGAGATGGCCCGCGCTCTGGCTGCCGAACCGGAGCTTCTTTTGCTGGACGAACCCTTCGCCGGCCTGGGGCATCATGAAACCTCCGCCCTCTTCCCCTTGATCGAGCAATTGTCTCGAGAGGGGCACTCCATCATCATCATCGAGCACAAGCTCCGGGAACTGATGAAATTGGTGGGGCGAGTGATCACCCTTCATTTCGGGGAGAAGATCGCCGATGGGACCCCGGATGAATTATCCCGTAACCAGAAGGTCATTGAAGCTTATTTGGGGAAAGGAGGGAGGACCTTTGCCACTGTTTGAAGTTCGAGATCTTTGGGTTGCTTACGGAAAAGCCCAGATTCTGGAAGGGATCACTATGGAGGTGGAGGCTCAGGAATTGGTGTCCGTAATCGGGCCAAACGGGGCTGGCAAGACGACCCTATTGAGGGCCATTTCAGGGGTCGCCGAGCCCAAAGGCTCGATCCTCTTTAGCGGGAATCGAATCGATCATCTTTCCCCAGTTGCCATCGTCAAATTGGGAATCATCCATTGCCCGGAGGGAAGACAGATCTTCCCTGAGATCAAAGTGGTGGAAAACCTTGAGTTGGGCGCCTATTCCCGCACGGATAAAGCCGGCATTAAACAGGATATGGAAAACATGTTCGAACTCTTTCCTATCCTTAAGGAGAGAAGAAACCAGCTGGCCCGGACGCTTAGCGGTGGAGAGCAGCAGATGCTGGCCATCGCCCGCTCTTTGATGTCAAAGCCCAAGCTTCTGATGCTCGACGAGCCATCCATGGGCCTGGCTATCTTGATCAAAGAAATGATTGGACAAACGATCAAGTCAATTAAGGGAAAAGGGGTAACCATACTGCTGGTAGAGCAGGACAGCAACCTGGCCTTCAGCATCGCTGACCGAGTCTACGTGCTGGAACAAGGAAAAGTAGCCCTCCAGGGTCTGCCGCAAGAATTAATGGAGAACCCTTACATCAAAGAGATCTATTTAGGAATTGGGTGAGGAAGAGATGTCCGCCTTGAAGGGATTGCGCATCCTGGATTTGACCCTTACCCTTCCCGGGCCTTACTGCACCCATCTTCTGGCGGATTTTGGCGCTGAGGTGATCAAGATTGAGAATCCGGAAGGGGGCGATTGGTTTCGGCACGAGGAGCCGGCGATTAAAGGGCTGGGCCTTCGTTTTCTGGACCTCAATCGGAATAAGAAGAGCCTTGCTTTAAACCTTAAGACCCCTGCGGGAAAGGAGATTTTTTTTGCTTTAGCCAGGTCCTCCCAAGTAGTGGTGGAAGGATTTCGCCCGGGTGTAGTGGAACGTTTGGGAATTGACTATTCCCGAGTGAAAGAAGTCAACCCGCAAATTGTTTATTGTTCCATCTCCGGATATGGCCAGGATGGTCCCTACCGGCTGCTTGCCGGCCACGACATCAACTACCTGGGTTACAGTGGTATCTTAGACCTGGCGGGGTACGAAGACCGGCCCCCTTCCTTGCCCTCTGTACCCATCGCCGATTATTCTGCGGGGGGACTTATGGCTGCCGTAGGAATTTTGCTGGCCTTGATGGCTGTTCAGAGGACGGGGAAAGGCCAGTTTGTGGACATCTCCATGCTCGATGGGGTGATGGGCTTTCAGCACGCTCCCTTGGCCGAGTATCTGGCCACAGGCGCTGCGCCCGAGAGAGGAAAGTTCTGGCTGGCCGGAAACATCCCATGTTACGCCCTCTACGAGACCCAGGATGGAAAGGCCATCACCGTTGGGCCCTTAGAACCCCATTTTTGGGCCAATCTCTGCCGGGCATTAGGGCGGGATGATTTTATTGATCATCAAAGGGCCGAAGGGGAAAAAGGTCAAGAGGTTTACAACTTTTTAAAAAAGACCTTTCGCCAAAAGACCCGCGATGAATGGGTAGCCTTTTTCCATGGGCAGGACGTTTGCCTGGGGCCGGTCAAAAACATGGGGGAGACATTGGAAGATCCGCAGATTAGGCATCGGCAGATGATTGTCGATGTGGAACATCCCCAGGCCGGCCAGCTGAAGCAGATCGGCATCCCCATTAAACTTTACGAGACTCCCGGAGAAATCCGCAGCCCGGCCCCATCTTTAGGGCAGCATACCGAGGAGATTTTGGGAGAGTTGGGCTATTCTGCTGAGGTGATTGAAGGCTTCCGGCGGGAGAAAGTAATTTGAAGATTAAAAAGCAGTCAGTATTAAGCGATCAGCCACAACAAAAAAATAAAACCATTATCTGGAGAGGGGCTGACTGCTGATAGCTGACAGCACCCGCCCCAACAACCCCGCAAGTAAGCTCGTCTTTCGGCTTCACTGCTGAAGCTTTTACCGAAGAGCTTTGCCGTCGCGGCGGCATCATGATCCGGGGAGATTTTCATCCGGAATATGTGCGGATCAGCATTGGAACGATGCCCCAGAATGAAGCGGTGGTGCAAACCGTCGCCGAGATGATCCAAAGAAGGAAGAAAAGGGGGTAAAACAACGATGGATAAGCGAATGGAGGTTTTGGAAGGGGCGATCGATCTTCATTTTCACGCCACACCCGACCTTCACGATCGGCTGCTGGATGAGATGGAGATCGCCAGGGAGGCTCGGGAGGCCGGCATGAAGGCCGTGCTCTCGAAAGCTCATTACGGGATTAATGCTAGCCGTATGTACTACGTAGGCAAAGCAGTTCCCGGCATCCACACCTTTGGAGGTGTGGTTTTAAATCCTGCCGTAGGCGGGCTCAATCCCAGCGCTGTGGAAGCGGCCATAGCGTTCGGAGGGAAAGAGGTCTGGATGCCCTCCATCTTCTCCGATGCCCATATCCGCCATTTCAAGGGAACTTATGGCACCATGCCGGGAAGGGTGAAGTGGCCGGAGAAGGGGATCACCATTCTTGATGGGGAAGGTAAGTTGCTCCCTGCAGTTAAAGAAATCCTCGACATGATCGCGGAGGCCAATATCATCCTGGGAACTTCTCATTGCTCAGCGGAAGAAAGTCGGATATTGATCGACGAAGCCTTCCGACGGGGGGTGAAAAAGATCCTGGTCACTCACCCGCATAACGAGGTTCCAGACCTTTCCCTGGAGGTTCAGGTGGAGTTTGCCAGAAAGGGAGCATACCTGGAGCACTGCTTTCTGCCGACGACCCCCATGTTTTTCAATGCCCGCCTAAAAGATGTCATCGAGGTAATCCGCCGGGCAGGGCCCGAGCGTTGTGTGCTGGCCACGGATTTCGGCCAGGTCTTTAACCCCTCTCCTGTTGAAGGGTTGCGAATGTTCATCCTCGGGTTGATGAATCAAGGAATTACCCGCAAAGAGATCGATATCATGGTGCGGAAGAATCCAGCCAAGCTGCTGGGTTTGGATTAACAATGCGCAGAGAGCATAGCGGAACAGTTGGGCGGTATGTCTTAGGTTATGGACTCAAGACCAGCGTGGCCAACGCTGCCCTTAAAAGAGGGAGGTACATCTTTTTTCAATGTTTTTTGGGCTTTCTATGGATTTTTAACCAGCGTTCAATGCGATCCCGATAAACAACGGTCAAAACGATTAAAAAGAGCGCTATTCCCAGGACAACGAAGAATCCTCGGTAATTTTCCGACCTGACGGCCTGCCCTTGCAGAGCCAAAAGAAGCGTACCCGGGATCCTGCCAACAAAAGAGACCACGAAAAAAGTTATTATGTGCATGGGGCTCAATCCCAAAAGATAGCAGAAATAGTCTTTGGGCATACCGGGGATGAGGAAAAAAATGAATGCAAAAAAGGCCCCCTGATGTTCCATAAGGTAATCAAACCTGGCCATAAGCTCCTGGCCCACGAAGCGGCGGACGAAAGGCAGGCCCAGGCGGCGGGCAATTAAAAAATTAGACAGCGAACCTATGGTAAGACCGATAGTGGAATAAATAAGGCCCGGGCCGATTCCGAAAAGGTAACCCCCTATGAAACCGGTTAGCTCGCCGGGAATAGGGGCAAAGAGAACCTGCAAGTATTGTAGCCCGATGAAGGTTAAGGGGGCGAAATAGCCAAAGGAAGCGACAAAATCACTAAGCTGATCTCTATTGGAGAAAAAACGCACCGCATCCCGGAAACCCTGGTAGGCTTCCCGGTAATAGTAAAGTAAAAGGCATATAAAAATAAGCAGCAAGCCATACCTGAGCAACAACCTCGGCCAGTTTTTATTGTTATTATTGGCCATTCATCCCTCGCCGGTTTTTGGGGAGCCTAAGATCATGTAAGTAGCCAGACCTTTGGCGATCAGGTTCCCTTTTTCGTTTTTCACTTCCATATCCGCTGTGGCCAGGCGTTTTCCTTTGTGAGCGATCCGGGCCTCCCCGATCATCTCTCCGTTATGGACGGAGGAAAGAAAATTGATTTTAAACTCGACTGTAGTCACTCTTTCCCCCGGTTGGATCATCGTCATAAGGGCAAAGGCCACAGCCGTATCTGCCAGTGAAGCAATCGCTCCGCCGTGGACGATGCTATACGGGTGGGTCAATTCTTTCCGGAAAGGCATGCGAAACCGGGCAAAACCTTCATCGATCTGCTCCAGGGTAATCTGCAGGAGTTGGTAATAAGGCGCGCTTTCCACTGTCCGCCTCAAGGCTTTTTCGTAACTTTCTTTAATGGGCATATTATAACTCCAAAAGCGATCGCCATCAGCGTTCAGCCGTAAGCAATTAAAGATTTTTTTAGCTGACGGATGATCGCTGAATGCTGTTTTTTTTCAACCATTCCAGGGCCTTTTCCATGGCCTGTTCCTCCACGCGCAACCGATGGCCAGCGCCTTCGATGAGGAAGAGATCTGCTTTTCCCCGGACCTGTTCATACAGACTCATAGCATGGCTTACATCCACAACATCATCCTCCGTCCCGTGGATGATGAGCAGTGGCCGGGGAGGAATCAGCCCCAGGCAATCTATTGGTTTCACCGTCCGGAACCCTTCCACCCAGTCTTCAGGCGAAGGCGGAAAAATTTTATCCTTGATGATGCCCACATCCCGGGCATGGGCCAGAAATTCTTCCAAGCCTTTGCCTGTGATCAAGTCGCGGAAATGAGCCGGAGAAGCTAACGAGACCAGAGCAGCAACTTCTTTTCTCCGGGCAGCCACGTAAATGGAAACGGCCGCTCCTCCACTAAAACCCATGAGGGAAATTTTTGCTGGATCGACTTCCGGGCGATGGAGAAGGTAATCCAAAGCCCCTTCTAAGTCCCGGGTCCATCCGGAGATGTCAAAATTTCCCTCGCTCAACCCGGCCCCGCGAAAATTAAAAACCAGAACGATAAACCCTTGCTGGCAGACGCTTTCGGCCAGTAGGGGATACCCCCGGTCGTCCGGATCTTTGATTTTAGCCGGGATCCCGTGGCAGAGAATCAGGGCTGGCCATGGCTGGTTTCCATCGGGCAGGTAAATTTCCCCCATGATCTTCAGCCCGTCGCATTTCCAGGATATTTTTTCAACGTTCATAAAAAAAAGTTATTAATCTCCTTTGCGTAAAAACCACACTTAAACAGCGCAAGTATATTGGAAAAAAAGTTTGGGAGCAAGGGGAAAAGTTTGTCCTGCCAGGACCCCTAATATTGATGATCTCGTAATAAGTCGCGAAATGGTCATTGCGAGAGCCAGCGAAGCAATCTCGTTTTTATAAGTGCCCGAAAAGACAAGATTGCTTCGTCGTCCCGCCAATGCGGAACTCCTCGCAATGACAGGAACAGGACTTTTTACGAAGCCATCAATATTTGATGATCTCGTAAAAAGTTTGAAAATACGTTTTTTTGTCATTCCGGCGAAAGCCGGAATCCAGTCTTTTCAAATAGTTATAAGTTCTCTGGACTACGGTTTTCACCTGTCTGCCCGGCACAGGCAGGCCGGAGTGACGGCTTTTTACGAAGCCATCAATATTGGGTTATAAAAAAGGGGTCTTCTCCAAATCGTGTGGGTGATTTTTGGACGTTTAGTGCCTCGTTCAGGGAGAAAAAGAATGCTCTCCTGTACGAACCGATGCTTTTTTTGAAAATGGAAGTTATCCATAGCCCCGGAGCGA